>NZ_JBQCIE010000033.1:0-190192 GCF_051954055.1 Humibacter sp.
CGAAAAGCAGCGACTAGGCTAGAGAGGTTTATGGGGTTCGCCCGACGACTTCTTGCTTATCTTTAACTTTATCATAGACGTGATGCCCTATTTGGTGGTGGTGGGCGGCGCCCACCACGTGTACCGCATGGACTTCGCTCAAATGCTGGATGCCCACATCGCGTCGGGCGCGGCGGCCACGGTCGCCGCCATCCGTCAGCCGATCTCGCTGGCCAACCAGTTCGGGGTGATCGAGGTCGACCCGGCTCGAACCGAACGCATCGCAGCCTTCCGCGAAAAGCCGAACGACCCGGTCGGCCTGCCGGACGCGCCCGACGAGGTGCTGGCATCCATGGGCAACTACGTCTTCGACGCGCAGGCGCTCATCGACGGAGTGCAGCGCGACGGCGAGCGGCCGGACTCCAACCACGACATGGGCGGCGACATCATCCCCGACTTCGTCTCGCGCGACGAGGCGGCCGTGTACGACTTCAAACGCAACGACGTTCCCGGCTCGACGGACCGCGACCGCTACTACTGGCGCGACGTGGGGACGATCGACTCCTTCTTCGAGGCGCACCAGGACCTCGTCTCCGCGTTGCCCATCTTCAACCTCTACAACGACGACTGGCCCATCTTCAGCCAGCAGCTCAACTCGCCGCCGGCAAAGCTGGTGCGCGACGTGCGCGGCGCGATCGGAACCACGATCGACTCGATCGTCTCGCTCGGCTCGGTGATCAGCGGTGCCCACCTGGAGCGCAGCGTGCTCGGCCCGTGGGCGAAGGTGGAGTCCGGCGCCCACGTCGTCGACTCGGTCATCTTCGACCGTGCCGTGATCGAGCCGAACGCGTTCGTCGGCCGGGCTATTCTCGACAAGGACGTCATCGTGAGCGAGGGGGCGAAGATCGGCGTCGACCCCGAGCGCGACCGCGCCCGCGGTTTCACGATCACACCGTCCGGCCTCACGGTCGTCGGCAAGGGAGTTCACGTCGTTCCATGAGCGCAGCCGAGTCCACGTCCGCCCGCTTTCTCGTGGTGCTCGATGTGGACTCCACGCTCATCCACGATGAGGTGATCGAACTCCTCGCCGAACACGCCGGCGCCGGTGAGCTGGTGGCGGGCATCACCGAGCGCGCCATGCGCGGTGAGCTCGACTTCGAGCAGAGCCTCCGGGAGCGCGTCGCCACGCTGCGCGGTCTCAGCGAGGATGTCTTCACGGATGTCGCGCGTCGCATCCGAGTCACCGACGGCGTTCCGGAACTGGTGGAAGCAGTGCACGCTGCCGGCGGGCTGGTGGGTGTTGTCTCCGGCGGGTTCCATGAACTGGTCGACGGGCTGGCCGAGCGGCTCGGGCTCGACAGGTGGCGTGCGAACCGGCTCGAGGTGGTGGACGGCATACTCACCGGCGCGGTCGACGGACCGGTGGTGGACGCGGCCGCGAAGGAGGCCGCGCTCACGGAGTGGGCGAAGGATGCCGGCGTGCCGGCTACCAGGACCGTCGCGATCGGAGACGGCGCGAACGACCTGCGCATGATGACGGCAGCCGCGCTGTCGGTGGCGTTCTGCGCCAAGCCGGCCGTACGGGCGGAGGCGAACGTCGCGGTGGACAGCCGCGACCTTTCGCAGGTGCTGCCGCTCCTCGGCCTTCGCGGCTAGATCTCTGCACCGCGATCGGTTGATCGCCCGTTAGCCGAGGCCAGAAGAACGGCCCACCGCAGGTATCCGGCTCGTCACCGGCGCTCGTCGGCCTCGTCAGGGCCTGCATTCTGCGACGTTGCGGCGGATTCAGCGGACTCGGGAGCATCCGTAGCGCGGGAATCCGTCTCCGCGTGTTCGTCTTCGCCGGCTCGAGAGCCGGAGGCGCCCAGCACCAGCACGTGCCCGTGCTGCGACGGGTGTTCCTCGATCGGCTTCTGCTGGTCATCCTCGTCGCTCGCGTCGAACGGGATGGGCGTTCCGGTCAGGGCGGGCTTCGGTGCGGCGCCCGGTTCGATGGCGGGGCCGGCTGGGCCCATCCATCGGCTCAACGACACGTAACCGTCGAGCGACTCGTCCTCGATCTCCTCGTCGGTGAACGCTTTGCGTGCCCGCTTGCGCACCCGTTCCGCCTCGCGCCGCTGCTCCTCCGGGTCGTCAGCGTTGAGCCTGCGGAACTCCCGCACCGCGGCGCGCCACAGCACGAAGAACCCGATCAACACGAACATGAGCCACTGGATCATGTACGAGTAGTGATATCCGACGCCCTCGGCAGGCGGCGTCGCCTGAATGCGCGCCAGCTCTTCCGCGGAGGATCGCGGCGACACGATCACTCCCCAAGCGGCGGAGTACACACGCTCGCCGACGACGGGTGCGAGCTCCGACAAATCGACGGACTCGATCTGATTCGCGTTCACTCCCCCTTCGCCGCGCTTGGCCTGACTGGCCTGCAGGCGGGCGACGAGGTCCACGGCCCCCGTCGGGGGCTGCGGTCTCGAGACCGGCTCCGCCCCGCTTCCGGATGCTGCGACCCACCCTCTGTCGACGAGGAACATCGCGCCCGACTCGAGCCGGAAGGCGGTGATCACATCGAACCCGGTCTCGCCGCTGCGCACGCTGTTTCGCAGGTAGTACTGGTGGCCGGCATCCCAGTGTCCGCGCATACTCACCGCGCGCCACACCTGGTTCGGCGAATACGACGTCAGCGTCGGGAGGGCGGTCGTCAGCGGAACGGTCTCCGCTGCGAAGTTGGCCGAGTACAGGTGGTTGTCGGCCGAGGCCTGCCGTCCGCGGTCGTACTGCCACAGCGCCAGGCCGCCGCAGATCAGGGCGAACACGACGGCCGCGGCGAAGTAGGCGATCCACCGTCCGGTGCGCAGGAACTGCCACCCGGTAAGCCCTTCGGTCACCGAGTCGTAGACGGCGGCGGGCTTCGCGACCGCCCCGGGAGCGACGGTGCGACGGGTCAGCTCGCTCGCCGTGCGTGCGACGGCGTCACCCGGATGCCTGTCGGTAGACGTGCTCGGTCCTCTCTCGTTCCCGGGTCGACGCTAGTCGGTGTTGCTGTGGGATGCCCTGGGCAGCGGGAGTGCGGCCACGCGGGCGAAGGGTGCGCGATCCCTAGTGGCCCATGCCCATGCCGCCGTCGATGGGGATGACGGCGCCGGTGATGAATCCGGCGTCGTCGGATGCAAGCCAGGCGACGGCCTTGGCGACCTCGGACGGATGCCCGAAGCGGCCGACCGGGATCGCCTTCCTGTAGTCGGCCTGCTGCTCCTCGGGCAGCGCCGCGGTCATGTCCGTCTCGATGAAGCCGGGAGCGACGACGTTCGTCGTGATTCCGCGTCCGCCGAGTTCGCGGGTGAGCGACCTGGCGAAGCCGACGAGGCCGGACTTCGAGGCCGCGTAGTTCACCTGGCCGGGCGAACCGTAGAGTCCCACGACGCTGGAGATGAGCACTATGCGGCCGAAGCGGGCTTTGAGCATCCCCTTCGACGCCCGCTTCACGACACGGAAGGCACCACCGAGATTCGTGTCGACGACCGCGTCGAAGTCGTCGTCGCTCATGCGCATCAGGAGGGTGTCGCGGGTGATGCCCGCGTTCGCCACGACCACCTCGACGGGGCCGAGCTCCGCCTCGACGGCGGTGAACGCCGCGTCGACCTGCTCGCTGTCCGTGACATCCGCGCGCACCGTGAGCGATCCGTCAGGTCCCTCGCCGCTACGGGCGGTCACCGCGACGCGGTGCCCCTGCGCGATGAACTCCTCGGCGATGGCGCGGCCGATGCCGCGATTCCCTCCAGTGACCAGCACGGTGCGGGGTGTCGTCATGGGCATTCCTCGTGGGTGTGGAGCGGATGCAAACGGGCTCCAGTCTACGAGGCCGTTGGGCCGGAATCCGCACGAGCGGAATCGGTCGAGAACCGTTCGGGCCGGGGCGCGGCACGTAGGCTGGAGGGGCGGGACGCGCCGGCGATCCGCTCCCCCAGGAGCCATGCGATGAAACATCAGTCGATCACGTCGTTGCCGCCGGCACCGGCGGCTGATCGGGGTCACCGCATGCTCGAGTACACGGTGATGATGTCGATCCGCGTGCTCTGCCTGGTCTCCTTGCTCTGGGTGCGTGGCTGGTGGATCCTCATCCCCGCGGCCGGCGCTGTCTTCCTGCCGTACTTCGCCGTCGTGGTGGCCAACGTGACGAGGGCGCGCACGTCCGCGCCGGAGCGACCGGGCAGCATCGTGCGCATGGACGGCGTTCCGGGCGCCGCCACCTGGGAGCAGACCGACGAGGAGGCGCCGCGGTCCTCGCCCGGCGAGGAGCAGGGGCAGGCGGAGCCGAGCGCGCCGACGCATCCCGAGGAGCAGGCGCATCCAGAGGAGCAGGCGCAGACCGGGACCACCGACCAGGGCCCGCCGACATGAGCCTGCTCGACGTGCTCGGCGGTGCTCCGGAGACCGCAATGTGCTCGCGCGCCGGTTGCCGTGAGCAGGCGACGTGGCGCATCGACTGGCGCAACCCGCGCATCCATGCCGAAGACCGCCGCAAGACCTGGCTGGCGTGCGACGAGCACGTCGAGTTCCTGCGTGGATTCCTCGCATCGCGAGACTTCCCGCTGACGGTGGAGTCGCTCATCCCATCGACCTGACGCGACCGGACCGCACTAGGCCAGCGCGATCAGATCCGCGTAGTCAGCGTTCCAGTGATCTTCGACGCCGTCCGGGAGGATGAGCACTCGCTCCGGGTTGAGCGCCTCGACTGCCCCCGGGTCATGCGAGACCAGCACGACTGCTCCCTCGTAGTGCGCGAGGGCATCCAGGATCTGCTCGCGACTGGCCGGGTCGAGGTTGTTGGTCGGCTCGTCGAGCAGCAGGACGTTGGCACCGGAGACCACGATCATCGCGAGCGCGAGCCGGGTCTTCTCGCCCCCGGAGAGAACGCCGGCCGGCTTGTGCACGTCATCGCCGGTGAATAGGAACGAGCCGAGCACCTTTCGCGCCTCGGTCTCCGTGAGGTTCGGCGAGCTGGAGACCATGTTCTGCAGAACAGTGCGGCCCACGTCGATCGTCTCGTGCTCCTGCGCGTAGTAGCCGATGCGCAGCCCATGTCCCGGCTCGATCGAACCGGTGTCGGGCACATCGATGCCGCCGAGGATGCGCAGCAGCGTCGTCTTGCCTGCCCCGTTCAGCCCGATCACGACCACCTTCGAGCCGCGGTCGATCGCGAGGTCCACCGCGGTGAAGATCTCCAGCGAGCCGTAGCTCTTCGACAGATCGGATGCCATCAGCGGGGTTCGTCCGCAGGCCGCCGGCGTCGGGAATCGCAGCTTCGCGACCCTGTCCTGCTGCCTGACCTCCTCCAGGCCGCTCAGCAGACGCTCAGCGCGCGCCACCATCTGGTGGGCGGCGGCGGCCTTCGTCGCCTTCGCACCGAACTTCGCGGCCTGAGCCTGCAGCGCTGAGGCCTTCTTCTCCGCGTTCGCCCGTTCCTTCTTGCGGCGCTCCTCGTCCGCCGCCCGCTGAGCCAGGTACGCCTTCCACCCCATGTTGTAGGTGTCGATGACCTGGCGGTTCGCATCCAGGTAGAAGACCTTGTTGACCGTCTCCCCCACGAGCTCGACGTCGTGGCTGATCACGATCAGCCCGCCCTTGTAGCTCTTCAGGAACTCGCGCAGCCAGACGACGGAGTCCGCGTCGAGGTGATTGGTGGGCTCGTCGAGGATCATGGTGTCGGCATCCGAGAACAGGATGCGCGCAAGCTCGATGCGGCGGCGTTGGCCGCCGGACAGCGTCCGCAGCGGCTGGTCCAGGATGCGGTCGGGCAGCGAGAGATTGTGCGCGATCGACGCCGCCTCGGCCTCCGCCGCGTAGCCGCCCTGCGCCTCGAATCGCTCGGTGAGGCTCGCGTAGCGGCGCATCGCCTTGTCCGCTGCAGCTTGGTCGTCCGATCCCATGTTCATCGACGCCTCGTGCATGCCGAGCGCGAGCGTGCCGAGCCCTCTCGCGTCGAGGATGCGCGTGCGCGCCAGCATGTCGGGGTCGCCTGTGCGAGGGTCCTGCGGCAGGTATCCGATGTCGTCCGACCGCTCGACGCGGCCATCGGTGGGCAGCAGGTCGCCGGCGAGCACCTTGGTGAGGGTGGTCTTTCCGGCCCCGTTGCGCCCCACGAGACCGATCTTGTCCCCCGCGGCCACACGGAACGTCACGCCCGACATCAGGGTGCGCGCGCCGACGCGGATCTCGAGGTCGTGCACGGCGAGCACAGGCGTGGTCCAGTTCTGTCGGAGTGAAGGATGGCGCGCGAAAGCGCCATACGAGTTTAGTCGGGCGGCTGGATGCCGAGAACGCAGTCGAAGAACCCGCTAAATGGCGAAGCCAAGCGCTCGCATCATGTCGCGGCCGTCTTCGGTGATGCGCTCGGGGCCCCACGGCGGCATCCACACCCAGTTGATGCGGAAGCGCTCTACGATGCCGTCGAGGGACTCGGCGGTCTGCTCCTCGAGCACGTCGGTGAGTGGGCATCCAGCGCTGGTGAGCGTCATGGAGATGACGAGCGCATCGTTCTCGTCATCCCAGGACAGGTCGTAGATGAGCCCGAGGTCGACGACGTTCACGCCGAGCTCCGGGTCCATCACGTCCTTCAGCGCCTCTTCGACCTGGTCGTAGAGTGCGGGAGCGAGGGTGGAGGGCATATGAATCAGCCTACGCTCGCGGCCTGATCGTCGGTCAGGACGGCATCCGTGTCTTCTTCGCCCTCTGAGACGAAGCGCACGTAGCCCTCCTCCTCCAGCTGCTCGGCGAGCTCGGGGCCGCCTTCCTCTGCGACGCGTCCCGCGACGAACACGTGCACGAAGTCCGGCTTGATGTAGCGCAGGATACGGGTGTAGTGCGTGATCAGCAGAACACCGAGGTTGGTGTTGTCGTGTGCCCGGTTGACGCCCTCTGAGACGATCTTGAGCGCGTCGATGTCGAGGCCGGAGTCGGTCTCGTCGAGCACCGCGAACTTCGGCTTCAGCAGCTCGAGCTGCAGGATCTCGTTGCGCTTCTTCTCACCGCCGGAGAAGCCCTCGTTGACGTTGCGGGAGGCGAACGAGGCATCCATCTTGAGGTTGGCCATGGCCGTCTTGACGTCCTTGGTCCACGTGCGGATGCTCGGAGCCTCGCCGTCGATCGCGGTCTTGGCGGTGCGCAGGAAGTTCGTGTTCGTCACACCGGGGATCTCCACCGGGTACTGCATCGCGAGGAACAGGCCGGCCCGTGCGCGCTCGTCGGCGGTCATCGAGAGAACGTCGACGCCGTCGAGCTCGATGCTGCCGCGGGTGACGGTGTACTTCGGGTAACCGGCGATCGTGTACGCCAGGGTCGACTTGCCGGAGCCGTTCGGGCCCATGATGGCGTGGATCTCACCGGTGTTGATGGTGAGGTCGACGCCGCGGAGGATCTCCTTGGTGCCCTGGTCTGTCTCGACGGTGACGTGCAGGTCGCGGATTGCGAGTGTTGACATGGATCAGATGGCTTTCGTGATGGTCGGGTCGATGAAGATGTCTCCGTCGACGAGCTCGACGGTGAAAACAGGGACCGGCTCGTAGGCCGGGAGGTTCAGCGGCTGTCCGGTGAGCAGAGAGAACTGCGAGCCGTGCGCCCAGCACTCGATCGCCTCGCCCTCGATGAAGCCCTCGGACAGCGAGATGTCGCCGTGCGTGCAGGTGTCGCCGATGGCGTGGATGTCGCCGGCCGAGTCCTTCACGAGCGCGATCGGCACACCGCCGACCACGACGCGCTTCGCCTGGTTCTCGACGAGCTCTGACGCGCCGCAGACGCGCTCGGCGCTCATCGGGCATCCCCCGCAACGCCGCCGGAGAGCTCGGTCTCGATCGCTGCCTGCAGGTGCTCCTCGAGCTCAGGCGAACCGATCTGCTGAACGATCTCGACGAGGAACCCCCGCACGACGAGACGACGCGCCTCGTCCTCCGTGATGCCGCGCGACTGCAGATAGAACAGCTGCTCATCGTCGAACCGGCCGGTCGCGCTGGCGTGTCCGGCCCCGACGATGTCGCCGATCTCGATCTCGAGGTTCGGCACCGAGTCGGCGCGCGCCCCGTCGGTGAGAACGAGGTTGCGGTTCTGCTCGTAGCTGTCGGTGCCGACCGCCTTCTGGCCGATCAGCACATCGCCGATCCAGACCGTCTGGGCGGATGACCCCTGCAGGGCACCCTTGTACGTCACGCGGCTGCGCTGGTGCTGCTCGTCGTGGAAGACATACACCTGATGCTCGATGTACTGACCGGCATCCGCGAAGTACGCGCCGTACGCCTCGATCTCGGCTCCCGGTCCCGTGAGGTGCACTGCCGGGTTCAGGCGGATGAACGCACCGCCGAGCGAGACGACCACGTGCTTGAGCAGCGCGTCGCGGCCGACCGACGCGAAGTGCGTCGAGACGTGCCTGGAGGCATCCGTCCACTCCTGCACGCTCACCAGGGTGAGTCTCGCGCCCTGGTCGAGGATCACCTCGACGTTCTCGGTGAGGCTGGCGTCTCCGGTGTTGCGCAGCAGCAGCGTGGCCGTGCTGCCCGCGGTGGCGTGGATGACGGTGTGCGCCGCGCGGTCGGATGTTCCGAGCGCGGAGCGCGTCAGGCTGGCCTCCCCCGCATCGCCGGACACGGTGACGAGCAGCGCTTCGCCGAAGGATGTCCACGCTGCAGCGGATGCCTTCTCCTCCGGCACGCCCGCCGTGCCGATGAGCGCGTGGTCGCGAGCGACCCACTCGGCGGTCACACCGCCGGCGGCGTACTCCGAGGTACGCAGGTCGTAGTCGTACCTGGAGCCGTCGAGGCCTGCCTCGAACAGCTCTGCGATGCGTGCGACCGGCGTGTAGCGCCAGGTCGCCTCACGGCCGGTGACGGAGTCGAAGTCGGCGACGTCGGTGGACTTGAAGCGCTCGGATCGGGTCTGGACGGGAACGAAGGCTGGTTCGGTCTCGATGATCGTCATTCCTCAGCCCACGCTGCCTTCCATGCCCATCTCGATGAGCTTGTTGAGTTCGAGCGCGTACTCCATCGGGAGCTCCCGCGCGATCGGTTCGATGAACCCGCGCACGATCATGGCCATCGCCTCGTCTTCGGGGAGGCCTCGGCTCATCAGGTAGAAGAGCTGCTCCTCGCTCACGCGGGAGACGGTCGCCTCGTGTCCGAGCTGCACGTCGTCGACCCGGATGTCGATGGCCGGGTACGTGTCGCTGCGCGAGATGGTGTCGACCAGCAGCGCGTCGCACCGCACGGTGTTGGCGGCGTGGTGGGCATCCTTCTCCACCCGCACCTCTCCGCGGTACCCTGCACGTCCGCCGCCCCTGGCGATCGACTTGGAGACGATCGATGACTGCGTGTACGGCGCCATGTGGATCATCTTGGCGCCGGCATCCTGGTGCTGGCCGGGGCCGGCGAACGCCACGGAGAGCGTCTCGCCCTTGGCGTGCTCCCCCGCCAGGTAGATGGACGGGTACTTCATGGTCACCTTGGACCCGATGTTGCCGTCGATCCACTCCATGGTGGCGCCCTCGTGAGCGATGGCGCGCTTGGTGACCAGGTTGTAGACGTTGTTCGACCAGTTCTGAATCGTCGTGTAGCGGGCACGGGCGCCCTTCTTCACGATGATCTCGACGACCGCGGAGTGCAGCGAGTCGGACTTGTAGATCGGGGCGGTGCAGCCCTCGATGTAGTGCACGTAGCTGTCTTCGTCGGCGATGATGAGCGTGCGCTCGAACTGGCCCATGTTCTCCGTGTTGATGCGGAAGTAGGCCTGCAGCGGGATGTCGACGTGCACGCCCTTAGGCACGTACACGAACGATCCGCCCGACCAGACGGCCGTGTTGAGCGAGGCGAACTTGTTGTCGCCGGCCGGGATCACGGTGCCGAAGTACTCCTCGAAGAACTCGGGGTGCTCGCGCAGTGCGGTGTCGGTGTCGAGGAAGATCACGCCCTGGCTCTCGAGGTCCTCGCGGATCTGGTGATACACCACCTCTGACTCGTACTGTGCAGCCACGCCGGCGACGAGGCGCTGGCGCTCCGCCTCGGGGATGCCGAGCTTCTCGTACGTGTTCCGAATGTCTTCGGGCAGGTCCTCCCAGCTCTGGGCCTGCTTCTCCGTGGAGCGCACGAAGTACTTGATGTTGTCGAAGTCGATCTCGGAGAGGTCGGCTCCCCACGTCGGCATCGGTTTGCGCTGGAAGAGCTGGAGCGCCTTCAGACGGCGCTGGAGCATCCATTCCGGCTCGTTCTTGAGGGCGGAGATGTCGCGGACCACCTGATCGGAGAGACCGCGTCGGGCACTGGCCCCCGCCTCGTCTGAATCGGCCCAGCCGAACTCGTACTGGCCGAGGCCGGCGAGTTCGGGACGGTCGATGAGAACGTCTGACATTGTGATTACCTCGTTTTCCTGCCGCCCGTGACCGGCTTCAGACCGGCTCCCACCTACGTGTTCGTGTCATCGCGGGTCGGTGACACCGAGGCAGGATTGTGCGGATGGCTTGCGAGTGCGAACGGTGCACTCCTGAACCAGTCGATTCTACAGGGCGGCCCCGTGCCCGGGCCGAATATGCGCCGGATGCTCAGCGGATGCCGCGGGTCGGACCGGCCCTGTGGCGATCAGTCGCCGCGCGCACCGTAAGCGGCCGCGATCTCCTGTGGGGACGTCCATCTGCTGTAGGTCGGCGACTGCGGCCAGCCCTCTGGCGAGTCCTGCCACTCCTCCTGCCGGCCGTACGGCAGCAGGTCGATCAGCGGGAACGTGTGGCTGAGCTGTTCGACTCCACGCCCGCTCGTGTGCCAGGTGCGGTAGACGGCGTCGCCGTCGCGGAGGAACACGTTGACGGCGAACCCACCACCGGCCGGCGCACCCACGTCGGCGCCGAACGGGCTGTTCGCCGTGGAATACCAGTCGAAGCGATTGCCCACCTTGCGCTTGTACGCGAGCGCCTCATCGATCGGTCCCTGCGTCACGATCACGAACCGCGCGTCGTACGGCTCAAGGAACTCGAATCGCGTGAACTGGGCGGTGAAGCCGGTGCAGCCGGGGCACTGCCACTCCTCGCCGTCGAACCACATGTGGTTGTACACGATGAGCTGGCTTCTGCCCTCGAAGACGTCGACCAGTCGCACGGGGCCGTTCTCGCCCTCCAGCGTGTAGTCGGGCATCCGCACCATGGGCAGACGCCTGCGCTGCGCGGCGATCGCGTCCAACTCCCTCGTCGCCGCCTTCTCACGGATGCGCAACGCTTCGAGTTCGCGTTGCCAGGTCTCGTGGTCGGCGACGGGCGGTAATGCGGTCATGAGGTCTCTCCCACCGGTTCACTGTGTCGTAGTCGCTCATGGCCACGTTAGGCGCGGCCTGCGACAAAGGCCACAGTGGGCGCAGATCCTGCAGTCGCCGAAGGGATCTGGCGCCGTCGAAGGGAGCGGGATCAGCGATCGGCGAGCGAGCCGGCGATCCCACCGACCGAGAAGTAGCGGTTGAGCAGCCCGAAGATGAGCAGAGGCGGGATCACGATGACCAGCACGAGCCCGGGAGTGCGAGCGGCCTGCAGTCCGATCGGCAGCGTGTAGAGCGCGTTCGACTTGATGAACACGAGTGCGACCAGGTAGTCGTTCCAGGTGAGCAGGAAGCAGTAGATCGCGGTGGAGACGATGCCTGGCCAGCAGCTGGGCAGCACGACCCGCACGAAGGAGCCGAGCACGCTGCATCCGTCGAGCCAGGCCGATTCCTCGAGACGCACGGGCACCGCGTCGATCGCGGCGGTGAGCATCCACACCGCCACCGCGACCGAGAGGCCGATGTAGATGATCGTGAGACCACCGAGCGAGTCGACAAGACCCGCTCCGGCGAACAGCACGAAGAGCGGGATGACCAGCACGACGACCGGGAGCGACTGCACGACGAACAGCACGAGCGAGAAGGCGGCGACGAGCCTGCCGCGTCCCCGCGAAAGGGCGTAGGCGGCGGGTGCGGCGATCACGATCGCGACGGCGGTCGTCGTCGCCACGAGCAGGCTGTTGCCGAGCCAGGTCAGCGCCGGCGTGAAGGTGAAGGTCGCGATGATGCCCGCCAGCGGACCGCCGCCTCCCTGTCGGCCGCCGGGAGCACCGGGCAGGAATGCCGCAGTGAGAACGGGCCAGAGCGGTACGGTGACCAGTGCGCAGATGACGGCGATCGCGACGAGGCGGGCCGCAGAGGAGGCCGCGGAGCGCGCCCTGCGGCGCACCGACGCGGCCGGCACTCAGTTCGCCCGTTCGGGCAGCGGCTCGGCGTTCGTCGCATGATCCGCGTCCGAGGTCGCATCGGCCGCTGCCATGTGCACGCTCGGGAACAGCCCGGGGTTGACGTCGAGCAGCACGCGGAGCACACCGACCCAGACCAGCGCTGCAAGCAGCAGGTGGATCGCCACGAGCAGCGAGGGAAGCGCGGTCAACGACTGCGCGAGCCCGACGGCCGCCTGCACGATGACGACCGCGATGAACGTCGCCGTCCGGCGCAACGGGATGACGGCGTGCGAATGCCACAGCACGACGCCGAGCACGATCGCGACCACGAGCGTGAGAGTTCCGAGCACGCCGTGCACGATCGTGATGTCGATCCAGTCGAATGCCATGCGCGGCACCTCGACGGTGTCGCCGGAGTGCGGCCCGGACCCCGAGACCAGTGTGCCGATCACGATCAGCACCGCGGTCAGTGCCGCGAGCACCCAGCTGAGAACGCGGGCAGGCGGCGTGATGCGGGAAAGCGCATCCTTCGAGACGGCCGCCTCGTGCACACGATGCCACGTGAGCGTCGTCGTGGTGAGAAGACCCATCGCCATCACGAAGTGGAACGCGACGACGTACGGGTTGAGACCGGTCCACACACTGACCCCGCCCGCCACCGCGTTGACCAGGACGAGCCAGAACTGCGACCAGGCGAGCCGGGTGATGCTGCGGACCCGCGGCTTCTGCAACCGGGCGGCGATAATCACCCACGCGACCGCGATGCACAGCACGACCGTGAGCATGCGGTTCGAGAACTCGATGACGGCATGAATGCCCATGGCCGGAGTGGGCGTCAGCGACGTCGTGTCGCAGGTCGGCCAGGTCGGGCATCCGAGTCCCGACCCGGTCACGCGCACGATGCCGCCGCCGAGCACGATGAGCACGCTGACGACGAGGGACGCGGTGGATGCCCAGCGCAGCGATCGGGGCGAGAGCGTGTAGCGGTCGGCGAGCCAGCCGAGCGGGGTGATGATTCTCACGATCAGAACGGCAGAAGCGGGTCGATGGCGATCGCGAGGAACAGCACCGACAGGTACGTGATGGAGCCGTGGAACACACGCATGGGCGACGGGTTCTCGTGCCGGATGGCCAGCGAGTAGAGGCGGTGTGTCTCGTAGATGAACCAGACGCCCGCCGCCAGCGCGGTCAGCGTGTAGACGACACCCATGTGCGCCACAGGCACGAGGAGCAGGGAGCAGGCGACGGTCGCCCACGCGTACAGGATGACCTGCAGCCCGACGACGGCGCGGCCACGGGTCACGCCGAGCATCGGGACGCCGACGGACTTGTAGTCGTCGCGATACCGCATCGAAAGCGGCCAGTAGTGCGGAGGCGTCCACAGGAAGACGACGCCGAAGAGGATGAACGGTGCCCAGTCCAGCGACCCCGTCACCGCGGCCCACCCGATGAGCACGGGGAAGCATCCCGCGATGCCGCCCCAGATGATGTTCTGCTGGGTGCGGCGCTTCAGCCACAGCGTGTAGACGAACACGTAGAACAGGATCGCCACGACCGACAGCAGTGAGGCCAGCCAGTTCGTCGTGAAGTAGAGCCACGCGGTCGAGGCAACGGCGAGCGCCCAGGAGAAGACGTACGCCTCGCGCGGAGTCAGCTCCCCCGTGACCAGAGGACGGTTCTTCGTGCGCCGCATGATCTTGTCGATGTCGCGGTCGATGTAGCAGTTGAACGCGGCCGCGGAGCCAGCGCTCATCGCACCGCCGATCACTGTCGCGGCTACCAGCCAGAGGTTCGGCACGCCGCCTGCCGCGAGGAACATCACCGGGATCGTGGTGACGAGCAGCAGCTCCATCACCCGCGGTTTGGTGAGGGAGACGTAGGCGGCGGACTTTCGCCGGAACCCGATCCTGGCCGGTGCTGTCCGGCTCGTGGCGGCTACGTCCATCGCTCCTCAATCACGTCGACACTCAACGTCCAATCCTAGGTCATGGCGCGGGTGCTCATCCCCGGCGTCACACTCGTTCACACGGGCGCCGGGTTTTGTCGGGTGCCCACAGCGCAGGGCCTCCTCAGCCCGCTGGAAACTGGCAATCTCCCTATACTTGGGTGTGCTCGCCTATCGATGCGCGCGCACTACCTCTCACCGGTGCGGGTCCGTTCGACGGGCCCCTCGTTCGCACCGACGAATAAAGAAGGGTCAGTCTCAAGTGGCAGCACTGCAATGGGATCCCATTGACAACAAGGCCGTCGACACCGCCCGCGTCCTCGCAGCGGATGCCGTCGAGAAGGTGGGAAACGGGCATCCCGGCACCGCCATGAGCCTGGCACCGGCCGCGTATCTGCTGTTCCAGCGCGTGATGCGTCGTGATCCGAGAGACCAGCACTGGCTGGGTCGCGACCGCTTCGTGCTCTCCGCCGGTCACACCTCGCTCACGCAGTACGTGCAGCTCTACCTCGGCGGATACGGGCTCGAGCTCGATGACCTGAAGGCGCTGCGCACCTGGGGTTCGCTGACGCCGGGTCACCCCGAGTACCGTCACACGGACGGCATCGAGATCACCACCGGTCCGCTCGGCCAGGGACTCTCCTCCGCCGTCGGCTTCGCCTACGCTTCGCGATTCGAGCGCGGCCTGTTCGACCCGGATGCTGCACCTGGCACCAGCCCGTTCGACCACTTCGTCTATGTGATCGCCAGTGACGGCGACATGGAGGAAGGCGTCACGAGCGAGGCATCCTCGCTCGCCGGTCACCAGGAGCTCGGCAACCTCGTCGTGCTGTACGACAGCAACCAGATCTCCATCGAAGACGACACGAACATCGCGTTCACCGAAGACGTGAAGGCCCGCTACGAGGCCTATCACTGGCATGTGCAGGTGGTCGACTGGAAGAAGACCGGCCAGTACGTCGAAGACGTTCAGGAGCTCTTCGACGCCATCGAAGAGGCCAAGGCCGTCACCGACAGGCCGTCGCTGATCGTGCTGAAGACCATCATCGGCTGGCCCAGCCCGAAGAAGCAGAACACGGGCAAGATCCACGGCTCTGCTCTCGGTGGCGACGAGCTGCGTGCCGTCAAGGAGGTGCTCGGTTTCGACCCCGAGCTCACCTTCCAGGTCTCCGACGAGGTCATCGAGCACACTCGCAAGGCGATCGAGCGCGGTGCGCAGGAGCGCGCCGAGTGGCAGGTCGGGTTCGACGCCTGGGCCGAGGCGAACCCCGAGCGCAAGGCGCTGCTCGACCGGCTGCTGACCGGCGATCTCCCCGACGGCGTCGAGGCGGCCCTTCCGGTGTTCGAGCCCGGCAAGGATGTCTCCACGCGCGCCGCGAGCGGCAAGGTGCTGAACGCGATCGCGCCGATCGTGCCGGAGCTGTGGGGAGGCTCGGCCGACCTCGCCGAGTCGAACAACACGACGATCGAGTCGGGTGCGTCGTTCGTGCCGAGCGAGCGCTCCACGCACGAGTGGGCGGGCAACCCATACGGCCGCGTGCTGCACTTCGGCATCCGCGAGCATGCCATGGCGGCCATCCTGAACGGCATCGTGCTGCACGGCCCGACCCGTCCGTTCGGCGGCACCTTCCTGATCTTCAGCGACTACCAGCGTCCCGCGCTGCGTCTGGCCGCGCTGATGAGCGTGCCGTCCATCTTCGTCTGGACACACGACTCCGTCGCCCTCGGCGAGGACGGCCCGACCCACCAGCCGATCGAGCAGCTGGAGACGCTGCGCGCCATCCCGAACTTCACGCTGGTGCGTCCCGGCGACGCCAACGAGGTCGCGTACGCGTGGCTCGAGCTGCTCAAGCGTCGCGGCGGCCCGATGGGCATCGCGCTGACCAGGCAGAACATCCCGGTGTTCGAGCGCGGCGATGGCGAGGCGTCCGGTGACACGTTCGCCTCCGCGGCGAACGTCGCCAAGGGCGGATACGTGCTGGCTGAGGCGCCGGGCGGTACACCCGACGTGATCATCATCGCGACCGGCTCAGAGGTGCAGCTGGCTGTCGACGCCCGGGAGAGGCTGAAGGCCGACGGAGTGAACGCACGCGTCGTCTCGATGCCCAGCCAGGAGTGGTTCCAGGAGCAGAGCGCTGAGTACCGGGAGTCGGTGCTGCCGGCATCCGTCACCGCCCGCGTCTCCGTGGAGGCCGGTCGCGCGCTCACCTGGCTGCCGTACATCGGCGACAAGGGCCGCAGCGTGTCGATCGAGCACTTCGGCGCATCCGCCGACTACAAGACGCTGTTCCAGAAGTTCGGCATCACCGCCGACGCCGTCGTGAATGCCGCCAAGGAGACGATCGCCGCCCAGTAGGCGCGGTCGGGCGAGCGAAAGAACCGCAAGAGAAGAAGAGGCGAGAAGAATGACCGAATCCAGCACAGCACGGCTTGCCGCCGAGGGCGTGAGCATCTGGCTCGACGACCTGTCCCGCGACCTGATCAACTCGGGCGGACTGCAGAGGCTGATCGACACCCGCAACGTGGTCGGCGTCACCTCCAACCCGACGATCTTCGCCACGGCCCTCTCCAAGGGCAACGCGTACGACGAGCAGGTGCGCCAGCTCGCTGCAGAGGGCAAGGACGTGCACGAGGCCGTCTTCGAGATCACCACGACGGATGTGCGCAACGCCGCCGACGTGTTCGCTCCCGTCTACGAGGCATCCGGCGGAGTGGACGGCCGGGTCTCGATCGAGGTTGAGCCGGGTCTTGCGCACGACGCGGAAGGCACCATCGCCCAGGCCAAGCAGCTTTGGGAGAAGGTCAGCAAGCCGAACGCGATGATCAAGATCCCCGCGACGGTCGAGGGTCTCGAGGCCATCGCCGCTGCCACGGCCGCCGGCATCAGCGTGAACGTCACGCTGATCTTCAGCCTCGAGCGCTACCGGCAGGTGATCAACGCCTACCTGAGCGGTCTCGAGCAGGCGAAGTCCGCCGGAATCGACCTGTCGACCATCCGCTCGGTCGCCTCGTTCTTCGTGTCCAGGGTGGACACCGAGATCGACAAGAGGCTCAGCGCGATCGGCACCGACGAGGCCGAGGCGCTCAAGGGCAAGGCGGCCGTCGCCAATGCGCGACTGGCGTACCAGGTGTTCGAGCAGGCGTTCGACTCGGAGCGCGCGAAGGTGCTGCTGGCGGCGGGAGCCAACAAGCAGCGGCCGCTGTGGGCATCCACCGGTGTGAAGGACCCGTCGTACCCCGACACGCTGTACGTCACGACGCTGGTCGCGCCGGACGAGGTCAACACCATGCCGGAGAAGACGCTGGAGGCCACGTTCGACCATGGCGAGATCACCGGCAACACGATCGCCGGCACGTACGACGAGTCGAACGACGTGCTGAACAAGATCGCGGCACTCGGCATCTCGTACGACGACGTCACGCAGACGCTCGAAGACGAGGGCGTCGAGAAGTTCGACGTGTCGTGGGCTCAGCTGCTCGACACGGTCACCGCGGCGCTCGAGCAGGCGGGCGCGGCGGAGACCGTGCGGTGAGTTTCAAGATCCACGTCTCGGGCGACGCGGAAGCGGCGGTCAGATCGACCGTGCCCGGCCTGGTGAACGACCTGGTGGCCTCCGGGATCACCGCCCAGGATCCGGCACTCTGGGGACCGGACGCGGAGGCCGAGGCGGGCATCCGCCTCGGCTGGACGGAGGCCGTCGCGATCTCCCGTCCGCTCGTTCCGCAGATCGTGGAGCTGCGCGAGAGGTTCCTCGCGGCCGGCATCGACCACTTCGTGCTGAGCGGCATGGGAGGCTCGTCGCTCGCCCCCGAGGTGATCACGCGTACCGGCAACCTTGAGCTGACCATCCTGGACACGACCGATCCCGGACACGTGCTCGATGCCGTGAACGACCGGCTGAGCACGACCGTGCTCGTCGTGTCGTCGAAGTCGGGCTCCACCGTGGAGACCGACAGCCACCGTCGCACCTACGAGAAGGCATTCCGGGATGCCGGCATCGATCCCGCCGAGCGCATCGTCGTGGTCACCGACCCTGGATCTCCGCTCGATGTGTCGGCACGAGAGGCCGGATACGCGGTGTTCAACGCAGACCCGAACGTCGGCGGCCGCTACTCGGCGCTGACGGCGTTCGGCCTCGTTCCCGCCGGCCTCGCGGGCTTCGACATCGAGGAACTGCTCGAAGAGGCGGAGACCATCGCGCTGGAGCTCGCGATCGATGACGAGACGAATCCGGGCCTGATCCTGGGTGCCGCGATCGCCGGCTCGAAGCCGCTGCGCGACAAACTGGGCATCGTCTCCGACGGGACGCACATCGTCGGCTTCGCGGACTGGGCCGAGCAGCTCATCGCCGAGTCGACCGGCAAGGAGGGCAAGGGCCTTCTGCCCGTCGTGCTCGATGTGGTCTCCCCCGAGCTGTCGGAGGGCCTGGCCGATCTGCAGGTCGTGCGGCTGGTCGACAACGCCGCGGCTCACCACCTCTTCCCCGCCGATCGTCACCGTGGCGAGATCCTGGTCTCCGGTTCGCTCGGCGCCATGTTCCTGGTGTGGGAGTACGCGGTAGCCGTGGCCGGGCGACTGCTCGGCATCGATCCGTTCGACCAGCCCGACGTCGAGTCCGCCAAGAAGGCGGCACGCGGCCTGCTGGATGCCCGCCCCGAGCCGACGGAACCTGCTTTCGTGGACGCCGGCATCGAGGTGCGCGGCGATCCGGCCGTGCTTCGCGGTGCGACGACGGTCGGCGCCGCCATCAGCGCGCTGCTTCAGCAGCTGCCCGCGGACGGGTACGTCGCCGTCCAGGCGTATGTGAACCGGGTGGCGCTGCCGCAGCTGGCGGGCATCCGCGACCTGCTGGCAGCGCGGGCGAAGCGCCCCGTCACGTTCGGCTGGGGACCGCGCTTCCTGCACTCGACGGGTCAGTTCCACAAGGGCGGACCGGCGGTCGGAGTCTTCCTGCAGATCCTGTCCCGCGAGTCGGTCGACCTCCAGGTGCCCGACCGCCCGTTCACGTTCGGCCAACTGATCCAGGCACGGGCCGACGGGGATGCCGCAGTGCTTGCACAGCACGGACGTCCCGTTCTCACCATCACCCTCACCGACCCCACCACGAACGTCGAGACGCTGTTCGGCGACGTGGACGACTGAACCGACACGAGGAGATCCATGTCACCGGTGGAGATCACCGCGGATCACAATCCGCTCCGGGTGCCGGAGGACCGCCGGCTCAACCGCATCGCCGGCCCGAGCAGCCTCATCATCTTCGGCGTGACGGGCGACCTGTCCCGCAAGAAGCTGATGCCCGCCGTTTACGACCTCGCCAACCGAGGGCTGCTTCCGCCCGGCTTCGCGCTGGTCGGATTCGCCCGGCGCGACTGGGCGGACCAGGACTTCGAGAAGGTCGTCTACGACGCCGTGAAGCAGTACGCCCGCACCGAGTTCCGCGACGAGGTGTGGCGCCAGCTGGCTCAGGGCATCCGCTTCGTCCCCGGCGAGTTCGACGACGACGCCGCGTTCGAGCGGCTCAAGCAGACCGTCGAGGCCCTCGATCGCGAGCGCGGAACGATGGGCAACCACGCGTTCTACCTGTCGATCCCGCCGAAGGCGTTCCCGCTCGTCACCGAGCAGCTGCGTCGCTCCGGACTGGCCGAGCAGTCGAAGGGATGGCGCCGGGTCGTCATCGAGAAGCCGTTCGGCTCCGATCTGAAGACGGCGCGCGAGCTCAACAAGGTGGTCGAGTCGGTGTTCCCGCCCGACGCCGTATTCCGCATCGACCACTACCTCGGCAAGGAGACGGTGCAGAACATCCTGGCGCTGCGCTTCGCCAATGAGCTCTACGAGCCGATCTGGAACGCGAACTACGTGGACCACGTGCAGATCACGATGGCCGAGGACATCGGCGTCGGCGGCCGTGCCGGCTATTACGACGGCATCGGCGCGGCGCGCGACGTCATCCAGAACCACCTGCTGCAGCTGCTCGCCCTGACGGCGATGGAGGAGCCGGTGTCGTTCGACGCCGCCGACTTGCGGGCCGAGAAGGAGAAGGTGCTCAAGGCCGTTCGGCTGCCGAAGGACCTGGCGACCGCGACCGCACGCGGGCAGTACTCGGGCGGATGGCAGGGCGGCGAGAAGGTCGTCGGCTTCCTCGAGGAAGACGGGATGAACCCGCACTCCACTACCGAGACGTACGCCGCCATCAAGCTCCAGATCGGGACCCGCCGATGGGCAGGGGTTCCGTTCTATCTGCGGGCGGGCAAGCGCCTCGGCCGCAGGGTCACCGAGATCGCGGTGGTGTTCAAGCGCGCCCCGCAGCAGCTCTTCGCCGAGTCGCAGACCAGCGCGCTCGGCCAGAACGCCCTGGTCATCCGGGTGCAGCCTGACGAGGGCGTGACGATCCGATTCGGCTCCAAGGTTCCTGGCGCCGGCATGCAGGTGCGCGACGTGAGCATGGACTTCGGCTACGGCCACGCGTTCACCGAGGCCAGCCCCGAGGCGTACGAGCGCCTCATCCTCGACGTGCTTCTCGGCGACCCGCCGCTGTTCCCGCGTCACGAAGAGGTCGAGCTGTCGTGGAAGATCCTGGACCCGATCGAGGAGTTCTGGGCATCGCACGGCGTACCGGAGCAGTACCGTCCGGGAACCTGGGGCCCGGCATCCGCTGACGAACTACTCGCCCGCGACGGGCGGACCTGGAGGCGCCCATGATCGTCGATCTGCCCGACACGACCAGCAGCAACGTGTCGAAGACCCTCATCAAGATCCGCGAGGAGGGCGGAGCGGTCGCGCTCGGCCGCGTTCTCACCCTGATCATCGCCACCCGGCTCGGCCAGGAGGAAGAGGTCATCGAGGCGGCGAACGAGGCATCCCGCGAGCATCCGATGCGCGTCATCGTCGTCTCGACCGCCGACCCGGATCATCCGCACGCGGATGCCGCGAGCAGGCTGGATGCGCAGATCCGCGTCGGAGGCGACGCCGGTGCGAGCGAGGTCATCGTGCTACGCGCCTACGGCGAGACCGCCAGTGACGAAGAAGGCCTTGTGACGGCGCTGCTGCTGCCCGACGCCCCTGTCGTCGTGTGGTGGCCGGGGACGGCGCCCGACGTGGTGTCCACGTCGGCGCTCGGCCGCATCGCCACGTGCCGCATCACGGATTCGTCGTCGGCAGGCGACCCGCACGAGGCGCTGCTGCACCTTGCAGAGACGTACGCGCCTGGCGACACCGACTTCGCGTGGACCAGGCTCACGCTGTGGCGGGCCCAGCTCGCCGCCGCGCTCGACCAGCCGCCGTACGAGGCCGTCGAGTCGGTCGAGGTGTCAGGTGCGCCCGACTCCCCGTCGACGGTGCTGCTGGCCGCGTGGCTGCGACTGCAGCTGGATGCTCCTGTGCAGCACGACCTGACGGCGCGGCAGCGCGGACTGAGCGGCATCCACGGGGTGCAGCTGCGCCGCGCGTCGGGCACGATCGAGCTGGTGCGCGACATCCCGGATGTCGCGACGCTGAGCCAGCCCGGCGAGCCGACGCACGATCTCGCCCTCCCCCGGCGCAACCTGCGCGACTGCCTCGCGGAGGAGCTGCGCAGACTCGACCCGGACGAGCTGTACGGCAGGGTCCTCACCAAGGGCCTCCCGTTGCTGGAGGCAGAGGAGCAGGAAGCGGCGGCACGATGACCGGCGAACGCCGCGTGCTCGTCCATCCCGACCGGGACGCCCTGGTCTCGGCCGTGGCGGCTCGCTTCCTCTCGAAGACCGCAGACCTCGTCGCCGACCGGGGCAAGGCCCACGTGTGCCTCACCGGCGGAAGCGTGGGCATCGGAGTGCTCGCCGCCGTCGGCGACTCCGCGACGCGCGACTCGGTCGACTGGTCGAGGGTGCACGTCTGGTGGGGTGACGAGCGCTGGGTTCCCGCCGATTCCGAGGATCGCAACGACAAGCAGGCGAGGGACGCGCTCCTCGACCGCCTCGAGATTCCGGCGGAGAACGTGCACGCATTCCCGGCATCCGATTCCAGTCTCGGGCTGGACGAGGCCGCGGACGCTTATGCGCGCGAGCTGGCACGGTACTCGAAGAAGGGCCTGCCGTATCCGCGCTTCGACATCACGTTCCTGGGCGTCGGGCCGGACGGACACATCGCCTCGTTGTTCCCCGACCGCTCGGGCATCCGCGAGACGGAGCGCAGTGTCATCGCCGTGCGCGACTCCCCCAAGCCGCCCTCTGAGCGACTCAGCCTCACCAGACCCGTGCTGAACTCGTCGGCACGCATCTGGCTCGTGCTCGCCGGCGCGGACAAGGCATCCGCTCTCGGACTCGCGTTGGCCGGTGCCAGCTACACGGAGGTGCCCGCTGCAGGCGCGAAGGGCCGCAAGCGCACGGTCTTCTTCGTCGACCAGGATGCCTCCGCCGAGGTCCCGGAGAGCCTCATCGCACAGGAATACTGAACGGCCCAGGAATACCGAGAGGCGAGGTCAGAGCGCGGTCGTGCGTTCAGCCCTCGCCTCTCAGCCGATCACGTATCCGATCGCTCAGCGCGGATGCCGTTCGATCAGTTCGTGGGCGTGAGCCTGCCGCGACGCTCGCGGAGCTGCTTCAGCGCCTCGTCGAGGAGCTGCTCCGCCTCTTCCTCGGTGCGGCGTTCCTTGACGTAGGCGAGGTGCGTCTTGTACGGCTCGAGCTTGGCCATCGCCGGAGGGTTCTCCTTGTCCCGGCCCGCCGGTAGACCCGACGTCGGGCAGTCGATGATGTCGGGGATCTCCTCGTCGGGAAGGTTCGCCGCGAAGTAGCGGACGGTCTCGTTGCCGAGCGCGTCCCAGTACTGCACGGCGATTCGCTCCGCGTGGAAGCCGTGGTCCTGCTCGCCCATCGGGCCCGATCCGACCCGGGACCCCCTGATCGCGCTGCCGCCAGCTGACATGAATCCTCCTTGATCGCGCGAAAGGTAACGACGGATGCGTCGCTACGCGCTGAACTTCGTGATGAGCCCCAGCACGACGATGCAGGCGAACCAGACCAGCCCGAGGATGACCGTGATGCGGTTGAGGTTGCGCTCAGCCACACCGGAGGCTCCGAGGTTTGAGGTCATTCCACCGCCGAACATGTCGGACAGACCGCCCCCGCGCCCCTTGTGCAGCAGGATGAGGAGGGTCAGCAGGAGGCTCGTGATGCCGAGCAGCACCTGGAGAACGACCGTGAGAATCTGCACGAGTGAAGGGCCTTTCGGGTTGCGGGACCGAGGATCAGTATATCGATTTCCTCAAACCCCGACGTGCTTCTGGTAGCGCACGATCGCCGAGAAACCTTCCACGTCGAGGCTCGCGCCGCCGACGAGCGCGCCGTCGACATCCGGCTGGCGCATGAATCCCGCGATGTTGTCCGACTTCACGGAGCCGCCGTAGAGGATGCGCGTCGCCTTCGCGGTCTCCTCGCCGAGCCGTTCGGAGATGGCGGCACGGAGAGCAGATGCGACCTGCTGCGCCTGCTCAGGCGTCGCCGCCTGCCCCGACCCGATCGCCCAGACCGGCTCGTATGCCACGACGAAGTCGGTGCCCTTCGGCAGCGACTCCAGCACGGCGTTCAGCTGCGCGACCGGTACGGCACTGGCGCCGTGCGTCTCGAGGTCCTCGGCTGTCTCGCCGACGCAGATCATGGGGATCAGTCCTGCGCCGAGCGCCGCAGTGGTCTTCGCCGCGACGACCTCGTCCGTCTCGCCGTGAAGCGTGCGCCGCTCGGAGTGGCCGATGACCACGTAGGTGCAGTCCAGCTTTGCCAGGAACTCCGCAGCGATCTCTCCGGTGAACGCCCCAGGAGCGTGCCGGCTGACATCCTGCGCCCCGTACACGATCGGCAGCTTGTCCGCCGAGACCAGGGTCTGCACGCTGCGCAGGTCGGTGAACGGCGGGAAGACGGCGACCTCGACCGCACCGAAGTCGTGGCGGGCATCCTTCAGGCTCCACGCCAGCTTCTGCACGAACGCGATGGACTGCAGGTGGTCGAGGTTCATCTTCCAGTTGCCCGCGATGAGCGGAACGCGTGCGCCCTGCGGCTGGCCGCCGCCCCGAACGGTGGTCACGCCTGCCATCCCAGCACCTCCAGTCCTGGCAGCGACTTGCCCTCGAGGAACTCGAGGCTCGCTCCCCCGCCGGTCGAGATGTGACCGAACTGATCGTCGTCGAATCCGAGTGCGCGAACGGCCGCGGCGGAGTCTCCGCCGCCGACGACGCTGAGTCCGCGCGTCTCAGTGAGCGCCTGGGCGACAGCGCGGGTGCCGTCCGCGAACGGCGTCAGTTCGAACACGCCCATCGGGCCGTTCCAGAACACAGTGACCGACTCGCGGATGATCTCGGCGAACTTCGCCGCCGTCTCCGGGCCGATGTCGAGACCGAGGCCGGACGCGCCCCACGGTGTGTCCTCGATGCCGGCGATCGGGCGCACCTCGTGCTGGGCGTCCGCACCGAACTTCGACGCGACGACGATGTCGGTGGGCAGGATGAGTTCGACACCGAGCTCCTGCGCCTTCTCCAGGTAGCCGCGCACGGTTTCCAGCTGGTCCTCCTCGAGGAGGCTGGACCCGACCTTGTAGCCCTGCGCCGCGAGGAACGTGAACAGCATGCCGCCGCCGATGAGCAGTGTGTTCACGCGCGGCAGCAGGTGCCCGATCACGCCGAGCTTGTCGGAGACCTTCGAACCGCCCAGCACCACCGTGTACGGCCGCTCCGGGCTGTCCGTGAGGCGCTCCAGCACGTCGAGCTCGGTCGCGATGAGCAGGCCGGCCGCGCTCGGAAGCGCTTTGGCGAGCTCGTAGACGCTCGCCTGCTTGCGGTGAACGACGCCGAAGCCGTCGGAGACGAACGTGTCGCCGAACTCCGCGAGCTTCGCGGCGAATGCGGCACGCTCATCCTCTGACTTGCTCGTCTCCTCCGGGTTGAAGCGGAGGTTCTCGAGCACCGCGACGTCTCCGTCGGCGAGTGAGGCGACGGCATCCTTCGCCGACTCGCCCACCGTGTCGGTGGCGAAGCGCACCGGCTTGCCCAGCAGCTCGCCCAGTCGACGAGCGACCGGCGCGAGGCTGTACTCCGGGTCGGGAGCGCCGTCCGGGCGTCCGAGGTGCGAGATCACGACGATGCGTGCGCCCTGCTCGATGAGGGCGTTCAGGGTGGGCAGCGACGCGCGGACGCGGCCGTCGTCGGTGATCTCCCCATCCTTCAGCGGGACGTTGAGATCACAGCGGACGATGACCGTGCGACCGGCGAGCGCACCCAGTGAGTCGAGAGTGCGGAGCGTCAATCGAGTTCCTCGGTGTCGCGGATCAGAGACGCTCGGCGACGTACTCGGTCAGGTCGACGAGGCGGTTCGAGTAACCCCACTCGTTGTCGTACCAGCTGGAGACCTTGACCAGGTTGCCGCTTGCGTTCGTGAGGCCCGCGTCGAAGATCGACGAGTGCGGGTTGTGCTGGATGTCGGTCGAGACGATCGGGTCGTCGTTGTACTGCAGGATGCCCTTCAGTCGTCCGTCGGCCGCGGCGGCCTTGTACGCCGCGTTGATCTCGTCGACCGTGAGGTTCTCGCGGCCGGTGACGAGCGTGAGGTCGACGATCGAGCCGACCGGCACGGGCACCCGGTACGAGGAGCCGCTGAGCTTGCCGTTGAGTTCGGGGAGGACCAGGCCGATCGCCTTCGCCGCACCGGTGGATGCCGGCACGATGTTGATCGCGGCGGCGCGTGCGCGGTGCAGGTCCTTGTGCGGGCCATCCTGGAGGTTCTGGTCTGCCGTGTAGGCGTGCGCGGTCATCATGAAGCCGCGCTCGATGCCGAACGTGTCGTTGAAGACCTTGGCCAGCGGGGCGAGGCAGTTCGTGGTGCACGACGCGTTCGAGATGATGTTCATCGTCGCCGGGTCGTACTTCTCCTCGTTCACGCCCATGACGAACGTGCCGTCCTCGCCGGTGGCGGGTGCGGAGATGATGACCTTCTTGGCGCCGGCCTCGATGTGCTTGCGTGCCAGGTCGGCGTTCGTGAAGAAGCCAGTCGACTCGATGACGATGTCCACGCCCAGCTCGCCCCACGGCAGGTTCGCCGGGTCGCGGTCCGCGAGCACCTTGATCGGCTTGCCGCCCGCCACGATGCTGTCGTCGGTGACCTCGACCGTCGCGTCGAGCCGGCCGCCGACCGAGTCGTACTTCAGAAGGTGTGCGAGGGTCTTCGTGTCCGTCAGGTCGTTGACGGCGACGATCTCGAGATCGCTGCCCTTCGCGAGTGCTGCGCGGAAGTAGTTGCGGCCAATGCGGCCGAACCCGTTGATGCCGATCTTCACGGACACGAATGTCTCCTGTTACTGGGGCGCCGTTCAGCGCTGGATTCAATGGGGGACGAACGGACGACGGTGTCCCGGGCGGATCCCGTCCGGGACACCGACCCGATTACGACAGTACCAGCAGGCCCGAGGTCTTCTCGCGCGCCCGCGTGAAGCGGTCCTGCACGTCGGCCCAGTTGGTGATGTTCCAGAACGCCTTGACGTAGTCCGCCTTCACGTTCTGGTAGTCGAGGTAGAACGCGTGCTCCCACATGTCGAGCATGAGCAGCGGAACGGTCGCCGTCGCGAGGTTGCCCTGGTGATCGTAGAGCTGCTCGATGATGAGCTTCTGGCCGAGGGAGTCCCAGGCGAGGATCGACCATCCGGAGCCCTGGATACCCAGTGCCGACGCCGTGAAGTGCGCGCGGAACTTGTCGAACGATCCGAAGAACTCGTCGATCGCTGCGCCCAGCTCGCCGGTCGGCTTGTCGCCGCCGTCCGGTGACAGGTTCGTCCAGAACACGGTGTGGTTGACGTTGCCTGCCAGGTTGAAGGCGAGATCCTTCTCCAGCTTGTTGATGTTCGTCAGGTCGTCGTTGTCGCGCGCCTCGGCGAGCTTGGCGAGAGCGGTGTTCGCCCCGTCGACATAGGCCTTGTGGTGCTTGTCGTGGTGCAGTTCCATGATCCGACCGCTGATGTTCGGCTCGAGCGCCGAGTAGTCGTATGGAAGGTCAGGAAGCGTGTAGTCAGCCATTCACTCTCTCCTCGTGATCGACCCGCGTGCGATGAGCGCAGCGCGGTCTGAGCAACCGTTCCAGTTTAGTGATCGCTGCCCCAGCCCGGCAGGCGCGCTACAGGTCGAGATCGGCGGGGAGGCTGGCCTCTGTACCGGGGATGCCCAGCTCGGCAGCGCGCTTGTCGGCCATGGCGAGCAGACGGCGGATGCGGCCGGCGACGGCATCCTTCGTCATCGGCGGGTCGGCGTGGTGGCCGAGCTCGTCGAGGCTCGCGTCGCGGTGCGAGAGTCGCAGTTCGCCCGCATAGCGGAGGTGATCCGGGATGGTCGGACCGAGGATCTCCATGGCCCGCTCCACGCGAGCGCAGGCGGCGACCGCTGCCTGCGCGGAGCGCCGCAGGTTCGCGTCGTCGAAGTTCACCAGGCGGTTGGCGGTGGCGCGCACCTCACGCCGCTGTCGCAGCTCCTCCCAGGTGCGCACCGTGCCGGTCGCGCCCATGCGTGCGAGCATCGCGCTGATCGCCTCTCCGTCGCGGATGACGACGCGGTGCACCCCTCGCACCTCGCGTGCCTTCGCGGGGATGTCGAGACGGCCGGCAGCGCCGACGAGCGCCATGGCGGACTCGTTGCCGGGGCAGGTGACCTCCAGGGCTGCGGAGCGTCCGGGATCGGTGAGGGAGCCGTGCGCCAGGAACGCCCCGCGCCACACGGCGGCGAGGTCTTCCTTCGAGCCCGTTGTCAGCCGGTTCGGCAGACCTCTGATCGGCCGTCGGTGCTGGTCGAGGAGTCCGGTCTGGCGTGCGAGCGTCTCTCCCCCGTCGAGCACACGGACCGTGTACACCGTGTTCTTGCGGATGCCACCCGCGGAGGTCACGGAGACCTCGCTACGCACCCCGTACAACTCGGCGAGGGCCTTGCGCACGTGGCGGGCCAGTGCCGGAGAGTCCAGTTCGGCCTCGACGGCGATGCGACCGGAGATGAGATGGAGGCCGCCTGCGAGGCGCAGGATGGTGGCCAGTTCGGCCGCGCGCACCGTGTTCTTGCCCGCCTCGACGCCGAGGAGCTCTTCTTTGACGTCAGCGGTCAGTGCCAATCGCGTGGTTCCGTTCTGTATTGAAAGGTCTCGAGTCGTTCGTGGCTGCCGTTCGGGCAGGGTGGAGACGCGGTACGCGATGCATCATTCCCGGCCGAGATCGCGATGCTTGATCGCCACCGCGACGCCGGGAGCATCGCGCAGACGCGCGGCCAGCGCTTCCGCGATGGCCACCGAGCGATGCTTGCCCCCCGTGCAGCCTACCGCGATGGTTGCGTGTCGCTTGTTCTCCCTGCGATAGCCGTCGAGCACCGGCCGCAAAGCCTTCGCGTAGTCGTCGACGAACTCCACGGCTCCCGTCTGTTCGAACACGAACTCGCGAACCTCGGGGTCGAGACCGGTCAGTGCACGCAGGTCCGGCTGCCAGAACGGGTTGGGCAGAAAGCGCGCGTCCGCGACCAGGTCGGCATCCGGCGGCAGCCCGTACTTGAAGCCGAAACTCATCAGGGTGAGCTGGATGTCCGCGGAGTCCTGCGCGGCGAAGATCTGGTTGATCTCCACGGCCAGCTGGTGGATGTTGAGGTCCGACGTGTCGATGATGATGTCGGCCGATTCGCGGAGCTCGCGTACGCGGGCGCGTTCGGCCGTGATGCCATCGAGGATCGTGCCGGTGCCCTGCAGAGGATGCGGACGACGCACGGATTCGAAGCGGCGCACGAGCGCGGCATCCGTCGCATCGAGGAACAGCACGCGCACCTGAACGCCGCTGCGCAGCGACTGGATCATCTCCTGCAGGTCGAAGAAGAGCCCGCGGCCGCGCACATCGACGACCGCTGCCACCCTCGGTAGGCGCGACCCCGCGCGCCCGGCCAGATCGATGAGCGGGCGCAGCATCTGGGGCGGGAGATTGTCGACGACGTACCAGTCGAGGTCTTCCAAAGCGTTGGCCACCGTGGAACGGCCCGCCCCGGACATACCGGTGACGATCAGCAGCTCCTGCTGCTCCGAACCCTCGGGTTCCTCCCCCATGCGTCCTCCACCGCGCCGCGTGCTCCACCAAGCCCGTCGCAGGTGCTCGACGCTCGACGCGATCGGGCTCGTACCAGCCTATCCGCAACACCCGTTCCGTCAGGGGCCGCGGACACTGGTCGCAGGGGTCCCGAAGCGAGCGACGGATGCCTACCACGCGTCGGAACGTGACAGAACCGTAATCTTCGAGTATTTTCAGACGGTCGGTCTTCACCCCCAACACGTTCCCGCACGGGTTCGGCAACGCCGGGGACCGGCGACGACACGAATCGCCTATGAACGAATCCCGCACAAGACACCGGGCCGACCCGGCTGACATCCGCCGAGCACGCACCTCGCGCGCAGGAACCGGCGACGGACGGCAGAGTTCCCGGCGCGGCTCTCGCGACGTTGGGAGAACCGTCCGGCGGGTTGTGCGGCCGGTGCTCATCTTCAGCGTCGTCGCCGGCATGTTCGCGACCGTGTCGCTGCCCGCGTTCGCCTCGTCGCCTCATGGCGACCCGGTGGCGACGATGTCGTACCACCACGGCACTGCTCAGCGACTGGCCGTCGGCGCCGTCGCCGCGGCCGATGCGCAGCACGACGACTACACCGCGACGACCCAGGAGGAGCTCGACAGGGCGAAGGCGGCCGCCGCAGCGGCGGCGAAGGCCAAGCAGGCCGCGTCGGCGCTGGGCAACGTCGACCTGAGCATGGTCGCGCCGGGCACCGGCGCGGTGCGCTGGCCTCTGCCCTACTACGACTCGATCGGCGACGGGTTCATGTCACGGGGCGGCGAGCACCAGGGCGTCGATCTGCTCGTCGGTGCAGGCACCCCGATCTTCTCCGTGGCGGCCGGCACGGTGAAGGTCTCGAGCGAGAGCTACTACGGCTACGGCGTCGGAATCGTCATCGAGCACGTGATCGGCGGCCAGCGAGTGGAGACCACCTACGGGCACATGACGTACGGCAGCCGTGCGGTCCAGGTCGGAGACAGGGTCGCCGCCGGCCAGCTGATCGGTCTCGTCGGCAGCACGGGACAGTCGACCGCGAACCATCTGCACTTCGAGGTGCGGGTGAACGGCGGACTGGTCGATCCGCTGGCCTGGCTGCGAGCGAACGCCGGCTGACGAGCATCCTGCCGCTGGCATGTCAGCGCCGGGGTTCAGCCCCGCAGCGCCTCCTCGACGGTCGCCGCCAGCCGTGGGCCGATTCCGCGCACCTCTGCGATCTGCTCGACGCCTGCCTTCTTCAGCTCGGCGACCGAGCCGAAGTGCCGCAGCAGCTCCTTCACCCTGGCCGGACCGAGGCAAGGAACGTCGGCGAGCACCGAGGCGATGTCGCGCCTGCGACGAGCGCGCTGGTACGTGATGGCGAAGCGGTGCGCCTCGTCGCGGATGCGCTGCACGAGGAAGAGGGCATCGCTGTTGCGGGGCAGAATGACCGGGTAGTCGGAGTCCGGCAGCCAGAGCTCCTCGAGCCGCTTGGCGATGCCGGCGAGCTGGATGCCCGTCACACCGGACTCCTCCAGCGCTCGCCTGGCAGCGGCGACCTGCGGCTGCCCGCCGTCGACGAGCAGCAGCTGCGGAGGATACGAGAACTTGCGCGGGCGCCTGCCGACCTCGGGCTGTGCGATGTCGTCCGTCGTCCTGGTCGCGCCGGCGTCAGCGGCGTCCGGGACAGCGCCCTCCGGGACGTCTACGCCCGTGCCCTCCGGGTCGGACTTCAGATAGGCGAGCCGCCGGGTGAGCACCTGGTAGATCGACTCCGTGTCGTCGGTGGACGCGGGGATGCTGAACCTGCGGTACTGGTCCTTGCGCGGAAGGCCGTCTTCGAAGACCACCATGGACGCGACGATGTTCGTGCCGGAGAGGTGCGAAACGTCGTAGCACTCCATGCGCAGCGGCGCCTCGTTCATGCCCAGCGCATCGCGGATGTCTTCCAGCGCCTGCGATCGTGCGACGAAGTCCGCGCTGCGTCGCGTCTTGTACAGCATCAGCGCGTTCTTCGCGTTCGTCTCAGCCGTCTGCGCCAACGCCGCCTTCTCGCCGCGATGCGCGACGCGCAGACGCACCTTGGACGGCGTCACCCCCCTGCTCCGCGTACCCTCGGCGCCCTGAGTGCGGCGCGCGCCGAGCCACTGCTCGAGTTCCGCAGCATCCTCCGGCAGTACGGGGACGAGGATCTCGCGCGGTGGCGCGAACTCCCCCTCGTACGCGTTTTCCAGCACCGTCTCGACGAGCTGGGCGACGTCGACGTCGAGCTCCTTGTCGACCACCCAGCTCCGGGTTCCACGGATGCGGCCGCCGCGCACGATGAACTGGTGCACCGCCGCCGCCAGCTCGTCGTCGGCGATGCCGAAGACGTCCGTGTCGACGTCGTCGGAGAACACGACAGCCGTCTTCTCCATCACGGCCCGCATGGCCTGGATGCTGTCGCGGTGCCGTGCCGCCGCCTCGTACTCCTGCTGCTCCGCGGCCTCGCGCATCCGCTGCTCGAGCGCGCGAACGTAGCTGGTGTCGTTGCCCGCCATGAACGACACGAAGTCGTCCGCCACCTCACGATGCTCCTCGAGCGTCACCCGGCCGACACAGGGCGCGACGCACTTTCCGATGTCGCCGAGCAGGCACGGGCGTCCGGTCAGCTCAGCTCTGTGATACACGCCGTCCGAGCAACTGCGCATCGGGAACGCCTTGAGCATGAGGTCGAGCGTCTCGCGGATGGCCCACACCTTCGTGTACGGCCCGAAGTAGCGAGCGCCCTTGATGCCGCGATTGCGGGTGACCATGGCGCGCGGCACCTCGTCGGCCAGCGTGACCGCGAGGTAGGGGTACGTCTTGTCATCGCGGAACTGCACGTTGAACGGAGGGTTGAACTCCTTGATCCACGTGTACTCGAGCTGCAACGCCTCGAACTCGTTGGCGACGACCGTCCACTCCACGCTCGCCGCCGTGGTGACCATGCGCCTGGTGCGCTCGTGCAGGTTCCGCAGCGGCTGGAAGTAGTTGCTCAGACGGGCGCGCAGGTTTTTCGCCTTGCCCACATACAGCACGCGCTTCTTGGTGTCGCGGAACCGGTACACGCCAGGACCGGTCGGGATCTCGCCGGTCTTCGGGCGGTACGGGACGGTGTCTGCCATCTCGGATCAGGCGGTCTTCTGCTCGACGCGGGAGTCGGCATCCAGGATCTCGCGCAGGAAGACGCCGGTGTGGCTGCCCTTGACCGTCGCGACCTTCTCCGGGGTGCCGGTCGCGACGATGCGGCCACCACCGGAGCCGCCCTCCGGACCGAGGTCGATGATCCAGTCCGCGGACTTGACCACGTCGAGGTTGTGCTCGATGACGATCACCGTGTTGCCTTTGTCGACCAGGCCGTTCAGCACCTCGAGGAGCTTGCGCACGTCTTCGAAGTGCAGCCCGGTGGTCGGCTCGTCGAGCACGTAGACGCTGCGGCCGTTGCTGCGTCGCTGCAGCTCCGTCGCGAGCTTCACGCGCTGGGCCTCGCCGCCGGAGAGTGTCGTCGCACTCTGCCCGAGCCGCACATAACCCAGGCCGACGTCGACAAGGGTCTGCAAGTAACGGTGGATGGCCGAGATCGGCTTGAAGAACTCCGCGGCCTCCTCGATGGACATGTCGAGCACCTCGGCGATGTTCTTGCCCTTGTAGTGCACCTGGAGCGTGTCGCGGTTGTACCTGGCTCCCCCGCAGACCTCGCACGCGACGTACACGTCGGGCAGGAAGTTCATCTCGATCTTGATCGTGCCGTCGCCTGAGCACGCCTCGCAGCGCCCGCCCTTGACGTTGAAGCTGAACCGGCCGGGCAGATAGCCGCGCGCCTTCGCCTCGGCGGTCTCGGCGAACAGGGTGCGGATGCGGTCGAACACGCCCGTGTACGTCGCCGGGTTGGACCGCGGAGTCCGGCCGATCGGTGCCTGGTCGACGTGGACGACCTTGTCGAGATGCTCCGTTCCGGTGACGCGGGTGTGCTTCCCCGCCACCTTGCGGGCACCGTTGAGACGGTTCGCCAGCACCCTGTACAGGATGTCGTTCACCAGGGATGACTTGCCGGAGCCGCTCACGCCGGTGACGGCGACGAAGACGCCGAGCGGGAAGTCGACGGTCAGGTTGCGCAGGTTGTTGGCGTTGGCGCCGACGACCCGGAGCATCCTCCCCGGGTCGACGGGCCTGCGGGTCGCGGGCGTCTCGATCGCGCGTCGGCCGGCGAGATAGTCGCCGGTGAGGGACTCCGAGTTGTCGAGGAGCTCGTCGTAGGTGCCGGAGTGCACGACTCGGCCGCCGCCCTCGCCTGCGCCGGGTCCGATGTCGACGATCCAGTCCGCTGTGCGGATGGTGTCTTCGTCGTGCTCGACCACGATGAGCGTGTTGCCGAGGTTGCGCAGGGCGACGAGGGTGTCGATCAGCCTGCGGTTGTCGCGCTGGTGGAGTCCGATGCTGGGCTCGTCGAGCACGTACAGCACTCCGGTGAGACCGGAGCCGATCTGGGTGGCCAGCCGGATGCGCTGCGCCTCACCTCCGGAGAGCGTCGCGGCGGCGCGGCCCATGCTGAGGTAGTTCAGCCCGACCTGGATGAGGAAGTCGAGACGCACCTTGATCTCGCGCAGGACCTGCGCGGCGATGACCTGCTCCCGCTCGGTGAGCTCGAGCTTGTTCATGAACGCTCTGGCGTCGGCCAGGCTCAGGTCGGCGACGTCGGCGATGCTGTGGCCGTGGATGAGCACGGCGAGCACCTCGGGCTTCAGCCGCTTGCCCTGGCACACCGGGCATGGCACCTCGCGCAGGTACTCGGCCCAGCGCTGCCGCTGGGTGTCGGAGTCCGCCTGCAGGTACTGCCGCTCGATGTACGGCACCACGCCCTCGAAGCCGGAGGTGTAGCTGAGCTCGCGGCCGTAGCGGTTGCGCCACTTGACCTTGACCTTGAAGTCCTTGCCGCGCAGGATCGCCTCGCGCACCGTGCGCGGCAGCTCGTCCCACGGAGCGTCGAGATCGAAGTCGAGATCACGGGCGAGGCCGTCGAGCAGCTTGTCGTAGTACTGGTACAGGCCTTTGCCCTGCGTGCTCCACGGCAGGATCACGCCCTCCGAGATGCTGAGCGAGGGGTCGCCGAGAAGCAGCTCCTCGTCCACCGACATGCGGGTGCCCAGTCCCGAGCACTCGGGGCACGCACCGAACGGTGCGTTGAACGAGAACGTACGCGGCTCGATCTCGGTGAGCTGGATGGGGTGGCCGTTCGGGCACGCGAGCTTCTCACTGAAGCTGCGCGTGGCATCCGGACCGGACTCGTCGACGAAGCTGACGGAGACGAGTCCGTCGGTGAGGCGGAGCGCGGTCTCCAGCGAGTCGGTGAGGCGGGTGAGGATGTCCGGCCCTGCGACCAAGCGATCGACCACGACCGAGATGTCGTGCTTGTACTGCTTCTTCAGCGTGGGCGGGCTGGAGAGCTGCACCTGTTCGCCGTCGACGAGGGCACGCGAATAGCCCGATGCCGACAGCTCGGCGAACAGGTCGACGAACTCGCCCTTCTTCTGCTTGACCACCGGGCTGAGAACGAGGTAGCGGGTTCCGGACTCCAGCTCCATGAGCTGGTCGGCGATCTGCTGCACCGTCTGCCGCTGGATCACCTCGCCGCAGACAGGGCAGTGCGGAACACCGATGCGTGCCCACAGGAGTCGCATGTAGTCGAAGATCTCGGTGATGGTGCCCACCGTCGACCGCGGGTTGCGGTTCGTGGACTTCTGGTCGATGGACACCGCCGGGCTGAGACCCTCGATGAAGTCGACGTCGGGACGGTCCACTTGACCCAGGAACTGCCTGGCATAGGCCGACAGCGACTCGACGTAGCGGCGCTGTCCTTCGGCGAAGATCGTGTCGAATGCGAGCGATGACTTTCCCGACCCGGAGAGTCCGGTGAAGACGACCAGCGAGTCACGCGGGATCTCGACATCGACGTTGCGGAGATTGTGCACGCGGGCACCGCGAACGCTCAGTTTGGAGTGGGCTTCCACTTTCGAGATCGACACGGCGAAAAGTCTAGGTAAGGCCGCTGACATTCGCCCAAGGCGAACGTCGTGCGAGCTCGCTTGCATGACTGAGCCGCGGAAGAATGTTGAGCGGCGAAGCCGCGATCACATCCGCCCAAGGCGAACGTCGTAAGCGTCGGTGGTGCGCGTTAGCTTTGCCGCATGGCAGCCATGGCAGACGGTGTGGGTCGGGACGACGACCGGGCCCGCCGCTCCGACTTAGAAGACGGCGCTCGTGGCTTCGTCGTGGATGCCGCTCCCGCTCCCTTGGTCGGCGCGATCGACTTCTCCCGATCCGATCTCTTCGACGCTTTGTCGAGGCGGCTCGTCGAGCTGGCCGAGCAAGAGCCGTCCGAGCACGGCGACGTGCTCATCGCCTGCGGATGACGAGAACGACGAGCACGCCGACGCAGACCGCGCCAACGGCCGCGAACGCGCCGGGCATGGACGGCGGCAGCGGGTGCGCGGAGGCGAGAACGAGCACCGCCAGGAGCACGCACTGAGCGGGCACCTGAATGGCCAGCCAGTGAAGAAACGGCCCCCGAAGAACGCGGATGTGCAGCACGCCGCCCGGCTCGACCACGATCGAGAGTGCGCCGATCACGTGCAGAAGGTGCACGACGGCGAGTGCGGCGTATGGATGCCAGTCCGCCGGTTCCGGCGCCCTGGCGAGTTGCGCGAGCGCGATGACGAGCGCGCATCCCCAGGCGGCGAGCGTCGCGGGGAACAGGGCCCCGAGGAGGGCGAGCGCCAACCCGAGGTAGCCGAACGGCGCCGGAACGAGTAAGAGCGCGGCGCCACCGCCGACCAGCGCGACGGCCAGCCGCGGAACGAACCCCGGGAGGTGTGCACCGACGGAGATCGTGGCGTGCAGGCGTTCGCTCATGGCCGCCTCGGGCGGCTCACGGAGCGGAGATCGGCGGCGAGTTCGGCCGGCGACCGATGCCAGGCGACGACGTCGGCGCCGACCGCTCGCAGGTCGAGCAGCCTCTCGTCACGACGGCCGAGCACCACGCGCAGTGCCAACAACTGGCGACGGTTCAGAGCTCCGGCGTCCGGCCGGGGCAGCGTATCGACAGCCAGCACGCGGTGCCCTGCCGCTCGCCACAGGGCCGCGAGCCGCACCGCGTCGCCGTCGAGGAACGTGGAGAGCAGCACGATCATCGCCCCCGGCGCCACGAGCGGCGTGCGGGCACGGGTGAGGAAACGCGGATGCGGCGCCGTGCGGGCGATCGCCGCCTTCAGCCGCTCCCGCTGCCTGCCTCCCGAGCCCCGAGGCACCGCTCCCCCTGCGCGTGATAGCACCTGGAACGCCACAGAGTCGCCGGCGTCGAGGTAGGCGGAGGCGAGGCTCCAGGCGGCGTTGCGTGCGACATCCATCGACGTCGTCCCGGTCAACGTCGGGTCGCCGAGCGTCCATTCGGCGACGGCCTCCCCCACCTCGTCGGCGTCGTCGAACACGATCGCGACGTCGACGTCGGAGGTGGCGTTCGTGCGTCTTACATACAGGTCGCCCGGTCGCCGAGCCAGGCGGGCGGTGGCCTTCCAGTCCACCCGGCGAAGGCGATCCCCGCTCACGAACGGGTGGATGTCGCGGAACTCGCCGCCGTCGCCCGGACGGCCGGACTGGTGCGCACCGGTGAGCCCGCGCAGCCGTTGAGGGACGGGCAGGAACCGGATCGGCGTGAGTTCCGGCTCGACGACCACGTGCAGGGATGTGGGTGGTGCGGCGTCCGCAACGAACGCCGCGGAACGGCTCACCGCGCGCTGCTCCACCGCGAGGAGCTCCTGCTCCCCCGAGTGCGCGAGGGGTACCCTCGCGTGCAGCTCGGCGGGCGGAGCCACGGCGAACTGCTGCACCTCGAATCCGAGAGTGGTGATGCGCAGCAGCACGAGCTCCACCTCGACGGGTGCCTTCACCTCGATGCGAACCGGTGCGGCCGGCCGGTGCGCATCGCCACGAGCACCAGCCACTGGCGGCCGAGACCGTTCCTGCTCCGGCGAATGCTCGGCCGGTTCCGCCTCCTGCGTCTGCGTGAGCGTCACCTCGACCGAATCGGTCGTCGTCGGCCGTCTCGTGGCGACGGCGACGGAGGCGAAGAGCGCCACGCCGATGAGTGCGACGTCGGCGCGACCGAACACGATCGCGGCGCCGCACACGATCAGCGCGCACAGCGTTCCTGCCGCGGGGACGGCGGTGCGACGCCAGAGCGTCACGACCCGGTTCCGCTGTGCACCGTGCCGCCACGCGCCACCACCGGTGGGCCGGACACCATGTCGACGATGCCCGCGACGATGCGCGCGGCATCCGTTCCTGCCGCCCACGCCGCGGGCGTCAGAGTGAGGCGGTGCGCCAGCGCCGGAACGGCCACGCGCTTGACGTCGTCGGGCGTGACATAGTCCCTGCCGTCCATCACGGCCAGCGAGCGTGCGACGAGCATCAGCGCCTGCGAACCGCGAGGCGACGCTCCCACCTCGACGGTGCGGTCGGCGCGCGTGGCAGCGGCGAGGTCGACGCAGTAGCGCAGGATGTCCGCGTCGACGTGCACGCGCTCGACGCCCGCCTGCATGGCCAGCAGCCCTTCGGCATCCGTCACCGGGGCAACCGTGGCGACCTCCTGCCGTCGCGCCAGCCGGTTCGCGAGCACGCGCTCCTCCTCTGTGCGGTCCGGGTATCCCACGCTCAGCCGCACCAGGAACCGGTCGAGCTGAGCCTCGGGGAGGGCGTAGGTGCCCTCGTACTCGATCGGATTCGCGGTGGCGATCACGTGGAACGGGGCGGGCAGCGCGAAGCTCGTCCCCTCCACCGTCACCTGCGCCTCCGCCATGGCCTCCAGGAGTGCTGACTGGGTCTTCGGGGCCGTGCGGTTCAGCTCGTCCGCCAGCAGCAGCCCGGTGAAGACCGGCCCCGGCCGGAAGACGAAGTCGCCGCTCGTCGGCGCGTACACATACGAGCCGGTGATGTCCGCGGGCAGCAGATCCGGGGTGCACTGCAGGCGACGGAACGGCAGGCCCATCGCCGACGCGAGGCTGCGCGCAGCGAGCGTCTTGCCGAGGCCGGGGACATCCTCGAACAGCACGTGCCCGCCGGCGAGGATGCTTGCCATCGCGATGCGCAACGGCTCACCCTGCCCGATCACGACGCTCTCCACGGCGGCCAGTACCGCCGCCGACGTCTCCGCGATGGACGTGATGGATGCCGGCGCCGCCTGCGGGGTCTCTGCGATGTTGTCGTCGGTCACGAAAGTTCAGTGTCCTCTTCTGTCGAGCTCGGATGGTCCGGCGGGTGCGGATGGTCTGGCGGGCGCGGATGGTGCGTCGAGCGCGAATGGATCCCTGACCGCCGCATCCAGCACATCGAGGCAGCCCACGAGCTGTCCGGCAGAGGGAAGCACGCCGTGCACAGGGTTCAAGGCCCCGTATGCCGGCTCGCCGATGAGCGCGACGATCGCCTCCCGGTCCCCAGGCGACGACAGGTCGAGCCCGAAGCGTGCGAGACGCACGGCGGCGAGCTCGCGCACAGCCTTGAACCCCGGCTCGCGCACTGAACCCCTGCGCATCTGGAAGCCCCAGGCCAGCCGTGAGACGTCCGACCGCGTGCCCGGGCGCGGAGTCGGACGCTCGAACGGCCAGCGCACCGCGCTCGGCCCGCTGTAGGCGGCCCACGCGAAGCCGATCGCGACCGCGAGCAGCCCGATGGCGCAGGCGAATCCGAGATCCACGCCGAGATACCAGAGCACGACGCTCACGATCACACCGGCGATCACTGCACCGACGGCTCTGCCCTTTGTGAGCCCCCGAGTGCGGCCCTGCTCATCGGTCACGAGACGCGTCCCCGATCCCCGAGCGAGCCTGCAGCTCCGTGTGCAGCCCCGGTCGCCTCATGCCATGAATCCCGCAACCGCGCGAGGCACGCGCGGGCGAGCTCCACGGTGCCCGCATCGACCGAGTGGCCGCCGAACCGAACGCCCTGGTACAGGTCGAGCAGCGTGAGCGCCGCATCCCGATCCGTGCCGAACCGGGTGACGATACGGGTCGTGTATTCGCCCGGGGTCTCGGACGGCCGTCGTCCTGCACCGGATGCCTCAGCGGCGTCCTGTAGACCCAGCCAGGCGCGGACGATCGCGTCGTGCGGCTCCCTTGCCTCGTCGAGCAGCGCGATGGCGCGGTCGATGCCGCGTACAACGGCTGGAGCGATCGGATCGTCGGTGCGTGTGTCGGCCGTCGCGGCGGACACCGCTACGACGCGGCCGTCCTGCGGCTCGGTGAGGATCCGGGAGCGACGCAACATGCACCTCACCAGGTAGACGAGGATGGCCGCCACCGCGATCGCCGCCAGAGCGGCCCAGAGCAGCCACAACTGCAACTCACCGGGCGAGAAGTGCTGCGCGTGGGTCGGAGCGGGTCCGCGGGTCTGGAACGGAGCGGGCGCGACGGAGGGACGAGCACCGTTGCCGGCCGTCGGGAGCCAGCGCGGGGGCCCAGCGCGGAGCGGTCCGGAGACGAGTGTTCCCCCGACGAGCACGAGCCCGAGCACCGTGACGGCGACGATCAGTCCGACAGCCGATCGTCGACGAGCATCGCCGCCCTTGCCCACTCGTTCACGTTAGGGCACGTTGCCCAGCCCGTGCTGGACTGCGGTGTGCTCGATGGCGTCACGCTGCCCGTCGACCGTGGCCGAACGGATGATCCGCACGGCCTCCGCGTGCGTGACGCCGCCGTTGACGAGGTAGGAGCCCTCGACGAGAACGGCGCGGATGCCCGCCGCGGTCGCGCCCTGCACGTCGGCCACCGGGTTGTCGCCGATAAGCCACGTCTCGGCCGGATGACCGAGTTCGGCGAGTGCGTGCGCGAAGATCTGCGGGTGGGGCTTCTCCCACCCGATCGCGGCCGAGGTGAACACCCGGTCGAAGAACCCGCCGAGCCCGAGCGCATCGACGAGCTGCGGAAGCTCCGGCACATGGTTGCTGAGCACCGCCTGCCGCGCGCCGGCGGCCTGCAGCGCGCTCAGGGCATCCGTCGCACCGTCGATGACCCGCCAGGTCGAGACATCGCCGAACCTCAGACGCACCGCCGAGGCGGCGTCGTCGACGAGGGCGTCGGGTACGCCTGCGCGAAGGTAAGCGGCCCGCAGCACGGGCTGCAGCGCTGCCCACCACGCGTCCGGATCGGTGAGGTGACGACGATCCACCGTCGTGTCCTGCCACGGGAACCCGGTGCGCAGGTGCACCTCGATGTCTGCCGCGGCAAGACCGCTGCCCGGCATGAGCGACTCGAGCACGTCGATCATGCACGACGACCAGTGTCCGGGCCGCTCGGCGATGGTGCCGTCGAAATCCCACAGCACGACCGTGTGCGACAGGTCGCGACCAGCGGTCACGCGTGCCCGACCTTCTCCATCTGGCGCAGGTCGCGTTTCAGGTCGGCCAGTTCGTCGCGCAGCCGGGCGGCGAGTTCGAACTTCAGCTCGCCGGCGGCGGCGAGCATCTGGTCGTTCAGGTCCGCGATGATCGACTCGAGCTCCTCGGCGCCCTCCGCCGCGATTCCCTCCCGACGAAGGTTGGGCGTCGGCGCCTTCTTCTTCGACGAGCCGGTCCGCGCGGCGAGCATCTTCTGCGTGTCCGCTCCCTCTCGCGCCAGCACATCCGTGATGTCGGCGATCCGCTTGCGCAGCGGCTGCGGGTCGATGCCGTTCGCCGTGTTGTACTCGACCTGCTTCTCCCGCCGGCGATTCGTCTCGTCGATCGCCTGCTTCATGGAATCGGTGAGCACGTCGGCATACATGTGCACCTCGCCGGAGACGTTGCGCGCGGCACGACCGATGGTCTGGATGAGCGACGTCGACGACCGCAGGAATCCCTCCTTGTCGGCGTCGAGGATGGCCACCAGCGACACCTCCGGAAGGTCGAGTCCCTCGCGCAGCAGGTTGATGCCGACGAGCACGTCGTAGACACCCTGACGCAGCTCGGTGAGCAGCTCGACGCGGCGCAAGGTGTCGACGTCGGAGTGCAGGTAACGCACCCGCACGCCGGCCTCCGCCAGGTAATCGGTGAGCTCCTCGGCCATCTTCTTCGTCAACGTCGTGACGAGAACGCGCTCGTCGCGCTCGACGCGAACCCTGATCTCCTCGAGCAGGTCGTCGATCTGGCCCTTTGTGGGCTTCACCACGACCTCGGGGTCGACGAGTCCGGTCGGACGGATGATCTGTTCGACGACGCCGTCGGCGATGCCCAGCTCGTACCGCCCGGGCGTCGCCGACATGTAGACCGTCTGTCCGATGCGCTCCGTGAACTCCTCCCACTTCAGCGGCCGGTTGTCGAGCGCACTCGGCAACCGGAAGCCGTGCTCGACGAGGGTGCGCTTGCGCGAGGCATCCCCCTCGTACATGGCGCCGATCTGGGGAACGGTCACGTGCGACTCGTCGATGATGAGCAGGAAGTCGTCGGGGAAGTAGTCGAGCAGGCAGTGCGGCGCCTCTCCTGGCGCCCGGCCGTCGATGTGCCGCGAGTAGTTCTCGATGCCCGAGCAGAAGCCGATCTGCTCCATCATCTCGATGTCGAACGAGGTGCGCATCCGTAGCCGCTGCGCCTCGAGCAGCTTGCCCTGTCGCTCCAGCTCTTCCAGCCGCTCAGCCAGCTCCACCTTGATCGTGCCGATCGCACGCTGCATCGTCTCCGGGCTGGCGGCGTAGTGCGTTGCCGGGAACACCGAGACGGCATCCAACTGCTTGATGACCTCCCCGGTGAGCGGATGCAGCGAGTACAGAGCCTCGACCTCATCGCCGAACAGCTCGATGCGGATCGCGTGCTCCTCGTACATCGGGATGATCTCGATCGTGTCGCCCCGGACCCGGAACTTGCCACGGGAGAAGTCGACGTCGTTGCGCTGATACTGCATGTTCACGAACATGCGGATGAGGTTGTCCCGACCGATCTGCTGGCCCACCTGCACGGCGGCCATCGCATCCAGGTACTCCTCCGCCGCGCCCAGACCGTAGATGCAGGAGACTGTCGAGACGACCACGACGTCGCGGCGGCTCAGCAGCGAGTTCGTGGTCGAGTGTCTGAGGCGCTCCACCTCCGCGTTGATCGACGAGTCCTTCTCGATGAAGGTGTCCGTCTGCGGAACGTACGCTTCCGGCTGGTAATAGTCGTAGTACGAGACGAAGTACTCGACCGCGTTGTGCGGCATCAGGTCGCGGAACTCATTCGCGAGCTGGGCGGCGAGCGTCTTGTTGTGCGAGAGCACCAGCGTCGGGCGCTGCACCTGCTCGATGAGCCAGGCGGCCGTCGCGGACTTTCCTGTGCCGGTCGCGCCGAGCAGAACGACGTCCGTCTCCCCCGCGTTGATGCGGGCGGCGAGCTCCTTGATCGCCTGCGGCTGGTCGCCGCTCGGGGCGTATTCGCTGACCACCTCGAACGGGCGAACGGCGCGGGTCGGTTGCATGGTTTCAAGTCTAGGAAGAGCGTCTGACAAGCGATTGAGTCGAGAGCGATCGGAGCTCGCTCCGATCGCCGAGGCGATCGAGCTTGTTGAGCGGCGAAGCCGCGAACACATTGGCGGGCGACCACGCTCGGAGCGGATCGTCAAGGCCGTGCCGCATTCTCAGCAAAATGCTGGGCCGCGCAATCGGTGCGCTTACGGTAAAAACGTACCTTTCGGAGAATGTACTCAGACGCGGGTGACGGAACTAGACGATGACGGCGACGACGGCGACGAAGCAGACGGCGAAACGCGGAACACCCATTCTCTGGCATCGTCGACGGGGCCGGGTCGTGGTGCTGCTGTGCATCATGTACTTCATCGCATACTTCGACCGGAACAACATCGCGACGGCCGGGCCGAGCATCATCAAGGAGTTCCACCTCACCAACGCCGAATTCGGGCTCGCCGCATCGGTGTTCGCGCTGTTCTACGCGCTGCTGCAGATCTTCGGCGGTTGGATCGGCGAGAAGATCGGACCGCGCCGCGGCCTGCTGATCCTCGGCCTCCTCTGGGGGCTCTCCACCCTGTTCACCGGACTCGCAGTCGGACTGGTCACGCTGCTGGTCGCTCGCGCGATCCTCGGGTTCAGCGAGTCGGCGACCTTCCCGACGGCCACGCAGGCGATGAGCCGATGGGTGCCGCCGGATCGCAACGGATTCGTGCAAGGCATCGTGCACTCGGCCTCCCGCCTCGGCACGGCACTGGCACCGATCGCTGTCGCGGCCATGATCCTCTGGAGCGGATGGCGCTCCTCCTTCATCTACGTCGGCATCCTGAGCATGCTGTGGGCCTTGATCTGGTACGTCATGTTCCGCGACCGGCCCAGGGAGATGAAGGGGATCACGAAGCAGGAACTGGCCGAGGTGCCCGACCTGCCGAAGGCGGCCGACCTGCCGCCCGTGCCCTGGAAGCGGCTGATCCGCACGATCCTGCCGGTAACGCTCGTCGATTTCGCGTACGGCTGGGTCGCGTGGGTGTTCTTCACCTGGATCCCGACCCTGCTGTCGGACGTCTACCACCAGGACGTCGCGAAGTACGGCCTGCTCACCTCGCTCGTGCTGATCGGCGGTGTGGTCGGCGACACCCTCGGCGGGGTCGCCAGCGACTGGCTGCTACGCCGCGGATGGTCTGCCCGCAACTCGCGCCGCGCCCTTCTGCTGATCGGCTTCATCGGCGCAGGAGTCTGCCTCGTGCCGCTCGTCTTCACACCGCCGCTCACGCTGACGGTGGTCTCGCTGGCGCTGTCGTTCTTCTTCCTCGAGCTGACGAACGCGCAGCTCTGGGCGATCCCAATGGATGTTGCGCCGCTCTGGTCGGGAACGGCGAGCGGCATGATGAACACCGGCTTCGGCATCGCCGGCATCGTGTCGCCGATCATCGTCGGTTCGCTGGTGGACTGGACGGGCGGGTTCGCGTGGCCGTTCGCTCTCTCGATCGGCATCCTGGTGGCGGCGACCGTGCTGGCGGGCATCATGCGCCCCGGGCCCGTGCCACCGAACGTGCCTGCAGAGGACGCGGCGATCACCGGTCAGGCGTGAGCGTTCCCCTCAGCCGCACGCGCTGCACCTTGCCGGTCGGCGCGCGCGGCACGTCGTCCACCACCGTGATGGTGCGGGGCCGCTTGAACCGGGGAAGTCGCTCCTCGGCGAGCGCGGTGAGGCGCTGAACGAGCGTGCGGTCACCCTCGTCGCTGCGCACCGGCTCCGCCGGGATCACGAACGCGACCGGTACGGCGCCGAGCACGTTGTCCGGCGCACCGACCACCACAACCTCGCGTACGGCCTGGTCTTCGAGGAGCGCCTCCTCGACTTCGAGCGGGTACACCTTCTCGCCGCCGCGGTTGATGACATCGTCGACGCGGCCGGCGAGCGTGACGTAGCCGTCGGCATCCACCGAACCGAGGTCTCCCGTGCGCAGCCAGCCGTCCGCATCGAACCGGTCGGCTGCCGCCCCGGCGAAGTAGGAGCTCACGACACCGGCGCCGCGGATCCACAGCTCCCCCACCTCGCCGGGCTCGGCGAGGCCTGCGCCGACGCGCACCTGCACCTGGGTGCCGACCGGAACGCCGACGGTTCCGGCGCGCGGGGCATCCACCGGCGTCGCCGTGATCTGGCTGGAGGCCTCGGTCATGCCGTAACTGACCACGAGCGGGATGCCGGCGAACGCCTCGGCCACAGGGCCGGGAAGCGGGGCGGATGCAGTGCGAATGAGCCTGAGCCCGGCCGGAGGCTCGATCGCCTCGGTGGCGAGCACGGCGAGGATCGCCGGCACCGCGTTGATCCAGGTGATGCGGCGATCGGACATCAGTCGCCAGAACCCGGTGCGATGGAAGCGCTCGTCGAGCACGAGCGTGGAACCCGCGACGAGTGCAGAGAGCAGACCGACCACCTCGGCGTTGATGTGGAAGAGCGGAAGCGGATTGTAGCCGCGGTCCTCTGCGGTGAGGCCGAGGTGGGCGGCCACAGCCGCGCCGACGAACGCGAGCTGCTCCGCCCGGAGTTCGACTCCCTTGGGCGTGCCGGTCGAGCCGGACGTGAAGAGCATCGCCGAACCGCCGTCCCGGAAGACGGATGCGGCACCGGCGCCGCTCGCGAGCTGCCCGTCGAGCTGGGGCGGGTCGATGCGTCGAACGCCGGCCGCGTTCGCGAACGAGGCATCCGCCGTGACGATGGCGGATTCATCGCCGTCGGATGCGATGAGTCCGGCCAGGCGCGCGACGTCGGCGGGAGCGAGCGCGGGATCGAGCGGAACCGACCGATGCCCCGATGCGATGACCCAGAGGTGTGCGACGGCGAAGGTCAGCGGATCGGGCTCACGAACGAACACGGTCGTGTGCGCGTCAAGCCCGGAACGGCTCGCGAACGCGGAGGCGGCGCACGCGACCTGCGTGAACGTGAGGCTGCGATCGCTCCGCGCGTCCTCGAGGTACACGCGATCGCCGTCGGAGGCTGCTCGATCGATCAGGAGCCGTCCGATCGAAGGGATGCCTGCACCGTCCGTCCGTTCGCCGCTCATCCCATCGACGATATCGGCGCCGGCTATGCGGCAGCCGTGTGCGGGATCGGTGCCGGCCGTGCTCTTCCGGTGGCGGTTCCGGACAGCTCGATCACGTGTTCGGCACGTCGAGCCTGCTCGGCGTCGTGCGTCACCAGCACGGTGGTGCGATCCCGCAGTGCAGTGCGCAGGTCGGCGATGAGTGCTGCGGACGCCTGCTCGTCCAGTTGCGCCGTCGGCTCGTCGATCAGCACGACGTCACCGCGTGCGAGCAGCGTGCGCGCCACGGCGACCCGCTGACGCTGTCCGCCGGAGAGGTGCTCCCCCGCCGGGCCGATCCGGGTGTCGAGGCCGAGCGGAAGCGTCGCGACGAGCGGTGCGAGACCGACGCGGTCGAGGGCATCCAGGAGCTCGTCGTCGCCGGGACGCTCGGAGCGGGGTCTCGCGATCACCAGGTTCGCACGCAGGGTCGAGTCGAAGAGATGGCCCTCCTGCGGGCACCACGCCACCCGGGTGCGCAACCGGTTCGGCGGCACGGTGCGGGCATCCACAGTGCGGGCGCGAGCTGAGCCGGGTGTCTCCTCGTCGAGCAGATAGTGCCCGGTGAGCGGGTCCGCGAAGCGGAGCAGGAGTGAGAGGAGCGTGGACTTGCCGGAGCCGCTCGGGCCGGTGACGGCGAGCCACTCGCCACGACTGACGGAAGTGTCGATGCCGGTGAAGACCGGATGCGTCGCACCCGGGTATTGGAACGACACTCCATCGAGCCTGATGCCCTGAACGGCGCCGGGCGCCACGCTCACGCCCGCCCTGTGGGAGACACCCGCCGAAGCATTCGTCGCCGCATGCACCTGCGAGAGCACGCCCGCCAGCGCCGGCGCACGGCACGCCGCCGCGACGCCGTCGAGGAGTGGTTCGATGAGTGCGAGCGGCACGAGAACCAGTACGGCGACGAGCTCCGGGCGCAGAGCGCCGGAGGCGATCGATGGCGCGGCGAGCGGAAGCATCACGACCGCGGCGGCGCAGCACGCGAGAACGACAAGGGCGGATGCGACGCCCTCGGCGTGTGCGATGCGGCGCTCGCCGCGTGCTGCTGCCGCGCCGGCGTCGTCGATGCGACGGATGACGCGCTCGGCTGCGGCAGGGGTGAGGTCGTCGCGGGCGACGAGCAGGTCGGTGAACGCGGTGAGAACCGCCGACCGCGCGAGCTCCGTCTGCCTCGCAGCCGAGCGACCCGCCGCGAACGCGACGGCCGGTGCGCCTCCGAGAGCGATGACAGCGAGCCCGGCCACGACGCCGAGGGCGGGGAGGTGAAGCGCGCCGAGGGTGGCGGCGGCGCCGGCGACAACGACAGCGGCCGCGGCGGGCGGCTGGACCACGCGGGGAATGAGGTCTCGTGCTCGGTCGGCCGCTCCGACGAGCGTGGCGAGGGCATTCGACGGCGAGAGAGCCCGGCGACCGGCCGGTCCTGCCTCCGCAAGTGCACGCCAGAGGCACAGGCGAAGCGCGGTGGTCGCGCGGAACACGGCGTCGTGCGTGAGCAGGCGCTCGGCGTAGCGCAGCGCTGAGCGGCCGATGCCGAAGAAGCGGACGCCCACGATCGCCACGAGCAGGTACATGATCGCCGGCTCCTGGCTGGCTCGAACGATGAGCCAACCGGAGAGTGCGGTGAGCGCGATCGCGAAACCGCTGGAGAGCACGCCGACGAGAACGGCAGCGAGCATCCGCAACGAGACCGGACGCAGGAAGGCGACGAGTTCGCTGACAACCCCGCGCGCCTTGTCCGGCCTGCGGGTGCCGGGGCCTGCAGTCGGCTCGCCGGCAGCTTCTTCCGGTGCTCCGGCTCCGCTGTCGATGGCCGCAACGTCGCCGATCGTTCCGTCCGGCGCCTCGGCCTTCGTGAAGCTGTTCGCGGAAGTGCCGATGGACACGACCCGGTCGGCCAGCAGCCGGACGGCCGGGTCATGGGAGGCCACCAGCACGGTGACGCGTCCGCGAAGTCGTGCGATCTCACGACGGATGCCGGCGGCCGAGTCCGCGTCGAGGTGCGCAGTCGGCTCGTCCAAGAGCACCAGTCGCGCCCCGGCGGTGACCGCGGCGAGTATCCGGGTGAACGCGAGCCTGCGCGCCTCACCGGGGCTCAGCTCCGCCGGATCGCTGTCGGCGAGGCCGGCCAGGCCCACACGGTCGAGCAGGGCGCGTGCATCCGCGGCGCCGAAGCCCTTGTCGGGGCCGTAGAGTCGCACCTCGTCGAGAACCGTGCGCGACGAGAAGTGCGGGTGCTGCGGCATCCACGCCGTGCGCTCTGGGCGGGGCGCGACGACGCCGCCCGCGACCTCCGCATCGTCGTCCAGCGCAGCTCCGCGACCGGCCAGCACGGCGAGCACCGTGGACTTTCCTGCACCGCTGTCGCCTGCCAGAAGAGTGACAGCGCCTTCCGGCGCCCGGAACGACAGCCGGTCCACGGCCGGTTCCGTGCGGCCCTGGTAGCGGACCGTGACTTCGTGGACGACGACGCTCGCACCGCTGCGCCGGGTGAGGTTGTTCCGAGCGACTGGCCGCGAGAAGGCGGCCCGTGCTCGGCGCAGCGCCTCCCGTCCGGTGTCCGATGCGTGGAAGGCGGCGCCGACGTCGCGAAGCGGCGCGTAGCACTCGGGCGCGAGGATGAGCGCGACGAGTCCGGCCTCCAGCGGCAGGTCTCCGCCCAGAAGTCGCACACCGATGATCACCGCGACCACGGCGACGGAGATGGTGGACAGCAGGTCGAGGGCGAGAGAGGACAGGAACGCCGTGCGCAGCGCCGTCATACTCTTCGCCCTGTGGCTCTCCGAGATCTCCGCGAGAGCTGCGGACTGCTCCCTGTCCCGGCCGAGCCCGACCAGCACGGGCAGCCCGCGTGCGAGTTCGACCAGGTGGTCGGAGAGCCGGCCGAGCGCATCGAGCGACGCCGCCACCCTGTGCCGCGTGTGCAGGCCGATGAGCGCCATGAAGAGCGGGATGAGCGGAACCGTGAGCACGACAACGAGCGCGCTCACCCAGTCGGCGGCCAGGATGCGCGCACCGACGAGCAGTGGAACCGTCGCGGCGCTGACCAGCGACGGCAGGTACGACGTGTAGTACGCGTCGAGATCGTCGAGGCCCGTCGCTGCAAGGGCGGTGTCCGCGCCGACTCCGCCGCTGCGTCGACGGAGGTACGACCGGGCGAGAAGGATGCGCAGCCCCTGCTTGACTCCCGCCGCTGCGGACTGCGAGACGACACGCAAACCCCACACCGCCAGTGCGCGAACGAGCGCACCCCCCAGCCCCTCCAGCACGGCAGCGCTCACGTCGCCGTGCGCGATCACCGTGACGATGCCGGTGGCGAGCGCATCGGCCACGAGCACGAGCCCCAGCGCCTTGAGTGCGCCGAGCAGGCCGAGCAGCAGCAACCGCTTCGTGCCCACTTCGGCGACGCCGTCGACGGGCGATGGTCGTGTCGAGCCCGCCCCCGGTGTCGCGGGAGTGGTGGTCGCCACGGGTCGCGCATCCTTCGTCACCGCGGCTTCACCGCCGCTTCGACGGGCCGCACCGCGGGGATGCTCGCACCCGCGATGCGCTTGCGGAAGACCCAGTACGTCCAGCCCTGATATGCGAGCACGGCCGGGATGCCGAACGCCGCGACGACGCTCATCACGCCGAGCGTGTACGACGAGCTGGACGCGTTCGAGACCGTGAGGTCGAACGCCGGGTCGATCGTCGACGGGAGCACCACCGGGTACGCGTTCGCGAAGATCGAGGCGACGCCGAGCAGGAGGAAGCCGGCCATCCCGGCGAACGCCGCTCCTTCGCGTCCTCGCCTGGCAGACAGGAACGCCCACCCGCCGGCCGCCACGGCGCCCGCCACCAGCAGCCAGGTGTATGCCTTGCCGTTCATGAGTTGGACCGCCACCACCCAGAGCGCGAGCGGAACCAGGAGCGCGGGCATCCAGCGGGCGAATCGGCCGGCCCGCAGACGCACGTCGCCATCGGTCTTCAGTGCGAGGAACGCTGCGGCGTGCACGAGGCAGAATCCGACGACCGCGAGACCGCCGACGAGGGCCCAGCCGTTGAACCACGCGAAGGGCCCGCCGACACCGTCGCCGTTCCGGTCGACCGGCAGCCCCGTCGTCGTCAGCGCCAGCGCGGCGCCGACCCCGAATGCGGCGACGAGGGAGCCGAGCCCGAGGGCGAGATCCCAGCAACGCGTCCAGCGGGCGGTGTGACCCTTGCCCCGGTACTCGATGGCGACGGCCCGGAAGATGAGACCGAGCAGTACGACGACGAACGGCACGTACAGCGTCGAGACCAGCGACGCATACCAGAATGGGAATGCGGCGAACGTGGCACCGGCAGCGGTGATGAGCCACACCTCGTTGCCGTCCCAGACCGGCCCGATCGTGTTGAGCATCACGCGACGGTCGTTCTCGGTTCGAGCCGAGATCAGCATGTGCATCCCGACGCCGAGGTCGAACCCCTCGAGGAACAGATAGCCGGTCCAGAGCACGGCGATCAGGATGAACCACAGGGTGGGAAGGAAGTCCACGGTCCGTACCTTTCTCTACTAGTCCGGGCGGTCAGTACGCGAAGGCCAGCACATCGTCGTCAGCGGGTGCGTCCGGGTCCTTCGGTTTCTCGCCCAGCTCCGGGATGGCGCTCGCCACTCCCCCGCGGATGTACTTCACGAGCAGCCGCACCTCCACCACCATGAGCACCGCATAGACGAGCGCGAACGAGCAGAGCGAGAACAGGATCTCGCCGAACGTCACCCCGGGAGAGACGGCTGCCGCGGTGAACATGAACACGCCGTCGACACCGCCGGGGGTCGGGTTCGGTGCCACGACGAACGGCTGCCTGCCCATCTCGGTGAAGATCCAGCCGGCCGAGTTCGCGGCGAAGGGCGACAGGATGCCGGCGACGGCAAGCCACATCAGCCACCTGAACCGCGGAACGGTCCCTCGGCGGGTCAGCCACAGCGCGACGACGGACGCGAACGCGGCCAGAGCGCCGAACAGGATCATCAGCCGGAACCCCCAGTAGGTGACGGCCATGACCGGCACGTAGTCGATCTTCTGCCCGGCCCGTGCGCCCAGCTTCGGATCGTTCGGCAGGTGCGTTCCGTACTTCTGCTGATAGGCCGGCACGAGTTCGTTCACGCCGCGCACCGGCTCGTTGAAGTCGCCATTGGCCAGGAACCCGAGCACGCCGGGGATCTCGATGACGTTGACGACCCCCTTGCAGTCCTTGGAGGCGATGTCACCGAAGGCCAGAACGGAGAAGCTGGTACCGGTGTGGCAGGCGGCCTCCGCCGACGCCATCTTCATCGGCTGCTGCACGAACATCAGGCGGGCTTGGGCGTCGCCGGTGATCGCGACGCCCGCGAACGCGATGATCGCCGTGACGGCGCCGATGCGTAGGGAGGTGAGCCACACGCGGTGATCGGCCGTGTCACGGCCGGGGATATCGGGCGCCTCACCGACGATCACCCGCTTGTCCGGACCGAGCCGGTCGATGCCGTCGCGGCGACGCTGCCACAGGTGGTACCACCCGACACCCAGCAGCATGGCGCCACCGACGGACAACGCGCCGAAGATCGTGTGCGTGAACGCGGCGATGGCGGTGTTGTTGCCGAGCACGGCCCAGACATCCGTCATGATCGGTCTGCCGTCCACCAGCTTCACGCCGACCGGATGCTGCATCCACGAGTTCGCTGCGATGATGAAGTACGCCGAGACCACAGAGCCGGCGATCGCCAGCCACAGACAGGCGAGGTGGATGCGCTTCGGCAGCTTGCCCCAGCCGAAGATCCAGGCGCCGAGGAACGTCGACTCGACGAAGAACGCCAGCAGGGCCTCCATCGCCAGCGGCGCGCCGAAGACGTCGCCGACGAAGCGGCTGTACTCGCTCCAGGCGAGACCGAACTGGAATTCCTGCACGAGGCCGGTGGCGACGCCCATGATGAAGTTGATCAGGTAGATCTTTCCCCAGAACTTCGTCATGCGGTAATAGCGGTCGTTCCCCGTGCGCATCCAGAGCGTCTGCATGAGCGCGACCAGTGGGCCGAGGCCGATGGTGAGCGGCACCATCCAGAAGTGGTAGACGGTTGTGATGCCGAACTGCCAGCGGGCGATCAGAAGCGGATCCAGCTCGGTGGTGATGTGCACGTCGCCTCGATTCGATCGGTTCTACGCTACGTAGAATTCTACGCGCTGTAGAACGTTGTATCACGGTCAGCGGAAGATTTCTACGAGCGGTAGAATCTAGACATGGCAAGTCGCACGGTGGTCAAACTCGGTGAGCTCGAACGCGCGATCATGGACGTCGTGTGGGACGCACCGGCACCCATCGCGGCGACCGATCTGCGCGACGTGCTCAAGGCATCCGGTCCGGAGGGCAAGGAGCCCGCCATCACGACCGTCATGACCGTGCTCTCCCGGCTGGAGGGCAAGGGCTTCGTGGTGCGCGACAGGGATGCCCGCCCGCACCTCTATCGGCCGGCGATGAGCCGTGAGGAGCACGTGGCCGAGCTCATGCACGAGGTGCTCGGCTCGGCATCGGATCGCGACGCCGTGCTCGCCCGTTTCGTCGGGCAGGTCACGCCCCACGACGCGGAGCGGCTGCGCAAGCTGCTGGAGGCGTGAGGCCGATGAGACCTCCCGTTCCGCGAGGCGATCGCTAGCGTGCTCGCCGTCGCAGCGTCGCTGGCGCTCCTCGCGTTCGCGCTGGCCTGGCCCGTGCCGGTCGTACTGGCAGGGGCACGCTGGCCGCGCCGCATGCCCGGCGCTGCGCTCGTGCTGTGGCAGGCGATCGCGCTCGCCGGCGGCCTGTCGATGATCGGCTCCCTACTCGTCTTCGGGCTCATCCCGTTCGGCGACGACCTGCCGCACGCCGCCGGCGCGTTCACGGCGGATCTCTTCGCCGGACGCCTGCCCCACGACGCCGACTTCTTCGAGATGTTCGCGCTTGCCGGAGCCGTTCTGCTCGGCGTGCACCTGCTGCTCAACCTGGTGCGCACCAGCTGGCGGGCGGAGCGGCAGCGCCGGCACCACGTGCACCTGCTCCAGCTGCTCTCCGACCCGATGCCGGAGCGTCCGGGCACCCGCGTGATCGACCACGCGGCCCCCGTCGCCTACTGCCTGCCAGGCGCCCCGCACGCCACAACGGTGCTGTCGGCCGGTCTGCTCGAGCTGCTCAGCGACGACGAGCTCGCCGCCGTCGTCGCACACGAACGCGCGCACGTCACGCAGCACCACCACGTGCTGCTCGTCGCGTTCAGTGCCTGGCGGAGCGCACTCCCCTGGTTCCCGATCGCGACCCGCGCGCACGAGGCGGTCGGACTGCTGATCGAGCTCCTCGCCGACGACCAGGCACGGCGCACCGTCTCGCAGCGCAACCTGTCGCGCGCGGTCGCTCTCGTGGCGCTCGCGGGAGCGCCGGCAGACGGCGGTGCTCCCGTCACGGCGAAGGGCGTTCTCGCACCGACCGTGACCGGCGTGAACGTCGCCGCATCGCCGGCATCCGCCGGTGAGTGGGCGGATGCCCGGGTCGCCCGGCTCACGGATGTCGCGGCGCCCGCTGCTCCCGCGCTCCGGTTCACCGTGCTGGCCGGCGCCCTCGCGCTCGTCGTGCTTCCGACCCTGATGCTGCTGGGTCCCGCCTTGCGCTGACCGTGCGCTGACGGCTGCTCTTGCTAGACGCTGTCCTGAGCCGGATCGCGAAGCTCGCCCCAGAGCGCGTCGACACGGCGCAGCAGGTCATCCTTGCTGCCGTTGTTGTCGATCACGACATCGGCCACCGCACGTCGCTGCTCGTCGTCGGCCTGAGCACCGATGCGGCGCTCGGCGTCCGCCTCGCTCATGCCGCGTTCCACGATGAGCCGACGGATGCGTTCCGCCCTGTCCGCCTCCACCACGACGACGCGATCGAACCGCAGTGGCCGATCCGCCGACGCCTCGACGAGCAGCGGAACATCGTAGACGACGAGTGCGTCCGGGTCGGATGCCTCCGCCTGCACGAACCGCTCGAGCGCGGCCCGCCAGACCGCGGGATGCGTGATCGCGTTCAGATCCGCGAGCGCCGCGGGGTCGCCGAACACGATGGCACCGAGGGCTGGGCGATTGAGCGATCCGTCCTGGGCGATCACGGCGTCGCCGAACCGCTCCCGGATCGCAGCGAGTCCAGGGGTGCCTGGCTCGACGACCTCGCGGGCGAGCAGGTCGGCATCCACGACCACGGCGCCGTGCTCCGCCAGCCGATTCGACACCGTCGACTTGCCGGAGGCGATGCCCCCGGTGAGTGCGATGATCTGCACGGCTACACCGGCTCCATGGCGGTCTGTTCGCCGGACGGCAGCTCGGCTCGCACCGCGTCCCCTGGGCGCACGATGCCACCGGTGAGGACCACGGACATCACGCCGGCCTTCCGCACCACCGTGCCGTCCGGCAGCCGGAAGACCATCTCCTTCATCAGCCGCGGTGCGAGTCCGTTGATCTGCTCGCACGGGTTCCGCAGCCCGGTGAGCCGGATGCTCGCACTCTCGCCGATGTGCAGCACCGTTCCGGTCGGCAAGGCGAGCAGGTCGAGCCCGGCGGTCGTGATGTTCTCCCCCAGCTGTCCCGGCTCGACGTCGTAACCGTTCCTGCGCACCTCGTCGAACAGCTCGGAGTGCACCAGATGCACCTGACGGAGGTTGGGCTGGTGTGGATCGCGCGCCACCCGGGAGAGGTGCTGCACCGTCGTTCCGGCGTGTGCGTCGCCCTCGACGCCCCACCCCTCGATCAGTCGGATCTCCTCGACGCGCGGCTTGCTGAACCGATGCGCTTCGTCGCGGCTGACGGACACGACCCGTGCCGTGACGGCATCCTGCTCGGCTGTGGTCTCGCGGTGATCCATGCTCTCCATTCTGCCGGAGCATGGAGCACCGGCCGACCGGACCGACGGCATCCCGAAACGACGAAGCGGCCGGACCCAGAAGGACCCGGCCGCTTCGTGTGAACGCTAAATGCGATTACGAATTGCTCGACAGCTTCTCGCGGAGAGCTGCGAGCGACGCGTCGTCGGCGAGCGTTCCGCCGGAGTTCGTGTCGCTCGAGTAGGTGGCGCCGCCACGCGAGGTGGTCTCGGTCGCAGCGGCCTCCTCCTCGATGCCCTTGGCCACCTGGCGCTTGTGCGCCTCCCAGCGTGCCTGAGCCTCGGCGTACTCCTGCTCCCACTTCTCGCGCTGAGCGTCGGAGCCCTCGGTCCACTCGCCCGTCTCGGGGTCGAAGCCCTCCGGGTACTTGTAGTTGCCCTGCTCGTCGTACTCCGTGAGCATGCCGTAGAGCGCCGGGTCGAACTCGGTGCCCTCCGGGTCGACGCCCTCGTTCGCCTGCTTCAGCGACAGCGAGATGCGGCGACGCTCGAGGTCGATGTCGATGACCTTGACGAACACCTCGTCACCGACCGACACGACCTGCTCGGCGAGCTCGACGTGCTTGCCGGACAGCTCGGAGATGTGCACGAGGCCCTCGATGCCGTCCGCGACGCGCACGAACGCACCGAACGGAACGAGCTTCGTGACCTTGCCGGGTGCGAACTGGCCGATGGCGTGCGTGCGGGCGAAGACCTGCCACGGGTCCTCCTGCGTCGCCTTCAGCGACAGGGAGACGCGTTCGCGGTCGAGCTCGACGGAGAGCACCTCGACGGTGACCTCCTGACCCACCTCGACGACCTCGCTGGCGTGCTCGATGTGCTTCCACGACAGCTCCGAGACGTGCACGAGGCCGTCCACGCCGCCGAGGTCGACGAACGCACCGAAGTTGACGATCGACGAGACGACACCCTTGCGCACCTGGCCCGGGTGAAGGTTGGCCAGGAACGTCGAGCGGCTCTCGGACTGCGTCTGCTCGAGCAGGGCGCGGCGGGACAGCACGACGTTGTTGCGGTTCTTGTCGAGCTCGAGGATCTTCGCCTCGATCTCCTGGCCGAGGTACGGCGTGAGGTCGCGCACGCGGCGCAGCTCGATGAGGGATGCCGGCAGGAAGCCGCGCAGTCCGATGTCGACGATCAGGCCGCCCTTGACGACCTCGATGACCTGACCGGTCACGACGCCGTCGGCTTCCTTGATCTTCTCCACGTCGCCCCATGCGCGCTCGTACTGTGCGCGCTTCTTGGACAGGATGAGGCGGCCTTCCTTGTCCTCCTTCTGGAGAACGAGCGCCTCGACGGTGTCGCCGACGCCGACGACCTCGCTCGGGTCGACGTCGTGCTTGATGGAAAGTTCGCGGGAGGGGATCACACCCTCGGTCTTGTAACCGACGTCGAGGAGCACCTCGTCGCGGTCGATCTTCACTACGGTGCCTTCGATGAGGTCACCGTCGTTGAAGAACTTCAGAGTCTTCTCGACCGCGGCAAGAAAGTCGTCAGCAGAGCCGATGTCGTTGATCGCGACCTGCTTGGGTGCCTTGTCGGTCGTTGCGGTTGTCATTGAGTGGGTACTCCAGTTATGGACATGAATCAGGCCCGGAAGGATTGCTTCAGTTGGAATTCCCGCCGGGCAGGCGGATAGGAACGTCACAAAAGTGACTCTCCAGACTACCGTCGCACGGCAGCCACACGCAACAACGCCCATGCGGGCTCCGCTATTCCGCAGGCCGACCTCAGTCGAGGTCGTCCTGCGGAGCCATTACGGTCGGCGCGCGATCAGGAACGCATCGCGCTCAACCCAGCAGCGCCGTCTTCAGTGTGTCGAGGCCGACGCCGCCGATGTCGAGCGCCTTCTTGTGGAACGCCTTGATGTCGAATCCCTCGCCCTCTCGACGCTGGTACTCGTCGCGGAGCTGCTCCCAGATGCGCTGTCCGATCTTGTACGACGGCGCCTGCCCCGGCCAGCCCAGGTAGCGGTTCACCTCGAAGCGCACGAAACCCTCGTTCATGTTGACGTTCTTTCCGAGGAACTCGAACGCGTAGTCGCCGGTCCACGGACCCTCGCCGTCGGGGCGCTGCTTCGTCAGGTGCACGCCGATGTCGAGCACGACGCGGGCCGCGCGCATCCGCTGGCCGTCGAGCATTCCGAGTCGGTCGGCCGGGTCGTCGAGGTAGCCGAGCTGTTCCATGAGTCGCTCCGCGTACAGCGCCCAGCCCTCGGCGTGACCGGAGGTGCCGGCGATGCGCCGCCAGGTGTTCAGCTGCGCCTTGTTGTACGTGGCCGTCGCGATCTGCAGGTGGTGGCCGGGTACGCCCTCGTGGTAGACCGTGGTCAGCTCGCGCCAGGTGTCGAACTCGGTGACGCCTTCCGGCACGCTCCACCACATGCGCCCTGCACGGGAGAAGTCGTCGGCAGGTGGCGTGTAGTAGATGCCGCCCTCCTGCGTCGGCGCGATCATGCACTCCAGGTGGCGGATCGGCTCCGGGATGTCGAAGTGCGTCCTGCCGAGCTCCGCGACCGCTCGATCGCTGGTCTCCTGCATCCAGCGCTTCAGCGCGTCCGTGCCGTGCAGCTTGCGCGAGGGGTCGTCGTCGAGGAACGCGATCGCCTCGGCGACGGATGCCCCTGGCTTGATCTCGCGCGCGATCGACTCCTGCTCGTCCACCATGCGGCGCAATTCCTCGACGCCCCACTCGTAGGTCTCGTCGAGGTCGACCGTGGCGCCCAGGAAACTGCGGGATGCGAGGGAATAGAGTTCGCGGCCGACGGCATCCTGCTCCGGCGCGTGGGCGGCGAGCTCGTCCTCGAGGAACACGGCGAGCTCACCGTACGCGGCGGCCGCCTCGGCCGCCCCCTTCTCGAGGTCGCTCTTCAGCGAGTCGGACAGCTCGTCGTCGCCGGCCTTCGCCTCCCGCGCGAGTGCGAAGAAGAAGCCGTTCGATCCGACCTGCTTGTTCGCCTGCGTGATTCCCTCGCGCACCTGCCGGATGGCGGGCACGTTGCCGGTCTGGATGCCCGCACGGAGTGAGGCGATGTAGCCGCGCATCGCCGCCGGCAGGTTGTGCATGCGGCGGGCGATCGTCTCCCAGTTCTCCACGGTCGCCGTCGGCTCGAGGTCGAAGATCTCGCGCAGGCCCTGCTCGGGCGAGGCGATCACGTTGAGATCGCGCTGGTAGAAGCCGGCCTCGTACTTCTCCAGCTCGAGCTGCAGTTCGCGGGCCAGATCGAGCTTGGTGACGCGGTCGACCTCGTCCACCGGTTCCGCGGCTTGCACCCTGCGCAGCACGTCGGCCTGGGCTTCGGCCAGGCGGGCATTGCCTTCCGGTGAGTAGTCGGCGTACTCACCCTCACGGCCTGGGCGGCCGAGCCACACGTGGTACTCGGGGACGATGTCGAGTTGCGTGTCGACCCACTCTTCGGCGAGTGCGTCGATGGGCGTGGGAGTTCTCTGCGGTTGCTGAGTCATGAGGGTCAGCCTATGACCACCTCAATGCGCGGCGGCGTCCCAGTTCTCTCCTCGGCCGAGCTGCACGGTGAGCGGCACGCGCAGCTGCGCGGCCGTGGACATGCGGCGCGAGACGATCTCGGCCAGGGCATCCCACTCACCCGCGTTCACCTCGAAGATGAGCTCGTCGTGCACCTGGAGAAGCATGCGAGACCGGAGCTCTTGTTCCCGGATGTCGGCATCGATTCCGATCATGCCGATCTTCATGATGTCGGCGGCCGAGCCCTGGATCGGCGCGTTGAGCGCTGCTCGCTCCGCGTTGTCGCGGATCACCCGGTTGGTGCTGGTGAGATCCGGGAACGGGCGACGGCGCCCGAAGATCGTCTCGGTGTAGCCGTCGACCCGAGCCTTCTCGACCACATCGCGCAGGTAGTCGCGCACTGCGCCGAACCTGGCGAAGTAGTCCGTCATCAGCTGCCTCGCCTCCGCGGTCTCGATGCGCAGCTGCTTCGAGAGGCCGAACGCGCTGAGCCCGTATGCGAGGCCGTACGACATGGCCTTCACCTTGGTGCGCATGATCGGCGTGACGTCTTCGGGAGCGACGCCGAAGATGCGCGCACCGACGAAGCGGTGGAGGTCTTCGCCCGCGTTGAAGGCCTCGATCAACCCGGCGTCCTCGCTGAGGTGCGCCATGATGCGCATCTCGATCTGCGAGTAGTCCGCGGTGAGCAGCGTCTCGTAGCCCTCACCCTTGATGAAGGCGGAACGGATCTGCTTGCCGACCTCGGTGCGCACCGGAATGTTCTGCAGATTCGGATCGTTCGACGAGATGCGCCCCGTGGAGGTTCCGGTCTGGTCGTACGTGGTGTGGATGCGCGCATCCGGTCCCACGGACTTCTCCAGCGTCTCGATGATCTGCTTGAGCTTCGTGGCATCCCTGTGCTGCAGGAGCAGGTCGAGGAACGGATGCGGATTCATCTCCTGCAGGTCGGCCAGCGAGCCGGCATCCGTCGAGTACCCCGTCTTGGTCGACCGCGTCTTGGGCATGCCGAGCTCGTCGAACAGCACCTGCTGCAACTGCTTCGGGGACCCGAGGTTCACCTCGTGACCGATCTCGGTGTACGCCGCCTGGGCGAGCCCGTCGGCGCGAACCGTGAGCTCCTCGCGCTGGCTGCGCAGAATGCCCGTGTCCATCGCGACACCGTTCAGCTCCATGCGGGCGAGCACGCCGGTGATGGGCAGCTCGATGCGCTCCAGTACGCCGCGGGTGCTCTCCTCGAGCGCCACGGAGACCGCCTCAGCGACCCGGTGCACGTACCAGGCCTCCGTCGCTGCGCCGACCGGCTCCACCTCGGGAACGAGCTGCGCCGGATCGGACTGCGGCATCTGCTCCCCGAGCACCTCGTACACCTGGTCGGCGAGTCCCGAAGGCGTGCGGTTCGGGTTCACGAGCCAGATGGCCACGCGCGCGTCGCACTGCAGTCCGCCGAGGGCGACGCCGGCGGCATCCAGCGCCTTGAGCTGGTTCTTCGCGTCGTAGAACCACTTCGGGGAATCGGAGGCGAGCCACGCGACCAGTTCCGGGTCGAGCGAGCGGTTCTCGCCGGCAGGCACATACGCCGATGCGTCATCGGTGGACAGGCCGACGCCGGCGAGCACCACACCGGCGAGGTCGAGCTGCACAGCTATGGGACGCGTGCCGTTCGCGGATGCCTCTACCAGCCATCCACGCAGCTCGTCCCCGACAGGCTCCCGCACCTCGGGCGCCACGACGGTGCCGATCTGCGCGCCGGTGACCGCGCCGGTGTCTGAGCCATCGCCCTCGATCAGCTTGAACACACGCTCCAGGAGCGTGCGGAACTCGAGGCGGGCGAACAGGTCGCGCACCGCCTGCTCGTTCATCGGGCGGCGGGCGAGGTCAGCGGGCCCGACGGGCAGTTCGACGTCGCGCACGAGCTGGTTCAGCCGCCGGTTGCGTAGGGCGTTCTCCTTCTGGTCGCGCAGGTTCTGCCCGACCACACCCTTGATCTCGTCCGCGTGGTCGATGAGGTTCTGCACGTCGCCGTACTGCAGGATCCACTTCACGGCGGTCTTCTCGCCCACCTTGTCGATGCCGGGCAGGTTGTCGCTGGTCTCGCCGACGAGAGCCGCGATCTCCGGGTACTTCTCCGGCGGAATGCCGTACCGGTCGAGCACCGTCTGCCGGTCGTACCGCTTGAGCTCGGAGACGCCACGCACGTTCGGGTAGAGGAGTGTGATGTCGTCGTCGACCAGCTGGATGGTGTCGCGGTCGCCGGAGACGATGAGCACTCGGTAGCCCTGCTCCGCGCCCTGCGTGGCGAGCGTGGCGAGGATGTCGTCAGCCTCGAAGTCGTCCTTCTCCAGCGTGGGGATGTTCATCGCCGCCAGGGCTTCCTGCAGGAGCGGCACTTGCCCCGAGAACTCGGGAGGCGTCGTGCCACGGGTGCCCTTGTAGTCGGCGTACTCCTTCGTGCGGAACGAGTATCGCGACACGTCGAACGCGACGACGAGGTGGCTCGGACGCTCGTTCTGCAGCAGCAGAAGGAGCATCGACAGGAACCCGTGGATCGCGTTCGTGTGCTGCCCGTCACGGGTGGTGAAACTGTCGACCGGAAGCGCGTAGAACGCCCGAAAAGCCAGAGAATGGCCGTCGATGATCAGGAGGGTAGGCTTTTCCGAGTCCGACACGCCTGCCAGCCTACAAGCGGCGTGTGACACTCGATTGAGGCTCGGAAACGGGTGCTGGCATCCGTGGCCGGGCCGATTGAGAGTGTTGAACGGCGCAGCCGGAACACGTTCCTTTCCGGCCCGCGAAGCACCAGGAGCAGCATGTCGACGACCGGTGAAACGGATGCCGCACCCGACGCCCTCGAGTATGTCAAGAGGCGTGGGATGGGCGCCCTCGCGGCGAAGATGGGCATCGAGATGATCGAGTTCTCGGTCGATCGCGCGGTGGCCACGATGCCTGTCGAGGGCAACACGCAGCCGGCGGATCTGTTGCACGGCGGCGCCTATGTCGTGCTGGCGGAGACGCTTGGATCCATGTCCGCGAACCTGTGGGCAGGCGAGGGTCGACTGGCCGTCGGCATCGAGATCAATGCTTCGCACACGCGATCGGCGACGAGCGGCATCGTTACCGGGGTGTGCACCCCGATCCACCTCGGGCGCACCCTGACGACGCACGAGATCGCTGTCACGGATGACCGCGGGCGCCGCTGCTCCACGATCCGCATCACGAACCTGATCAAGGAGCGCGGTTAGCGCCTACTTCTTCGGCGCGAGCTGGTCGATGATCGCCTTCGCGACGTCGTGCATCGTGAGTCGACGGTCCATCGACGCCTTCTGGATCCAGCGGAACGCCTCGGGCTCGGTGAGGCCCATCTTCTCGTTCAGCAGGCCCTTGGCGCGGTCGACGAGCTTGCGGGTCTCGAAGCGCTCGTTGAGGTCGGCGACCTCGGCCTCGAGCGCGATGATCTGCTGGTAACGCGCCAGTGCGATCTCGATGGCGGGCAGCAGGTCGTTCGGGGTGAACGGCTTCACCACGTAGGCGAGTGCGCCTGCCTCGGTGGCCCGGTCGACGAGCTCCTTCTGGCTGAACGCGGTGAGCAGCACGACGGGTGCGACGTGATTCTCCGAGAGCCGCTTCGCAGCCTCGATTCCGTCGAGGTTCGGCATGCGGACATCCATGATCACGAGGTCGGGGCGCAGCTCCGTGGCGAGGGCGACGGCGGTCTCGCCATCGCCGGCCTCGCCGACGACCTCGAACCCGTTGTCGCGCAGGATCTCGACGATGTCGAGACGGATGAGCGATTCATCTTCCGCGACGACTACTCGACGCGGTGCAGCGGTGTTCTCAGTGTCGGTCACGGTGAACAAGCCTACGGTATGGGTGATTGAGCCGAGAGCGACTCGAGCTTGCTCGGGTCGCCGAGGCGATTGAGCCCATGAGCGGCGAAGCCGCGATATACGCGTTGAGCGTGTGAGCGACGAAGTCGCGATATCGTGAACAGCGCACCTGAGCCGGTGTGGCGGAATGGCAGACGCGGAGCACTCAAAATGCTTTGCCCGAAAGGGCGTGTGGGTTCGAGTCCCACCACCGGCACGTTTTAGGCGATCCGCGCGAAGATACGCGATTGCGCCCGAGGGCCGGCCAGCGAGTTTGCGCTACACGGATCGGCATCCGCTACACGAACGTTCTGTAGCGGATGCCGGTTCGTGCAGCGGATGCGAGTTCGGTCGCCGCGCGGCGGGTCTCGCGCCGCACGAGTCGGGTCCGGTGCGGCCCCGGCGGTGCGTCTCTTCCTCCCCAGGTGGCGGACTCCTGTGGTTATCAACAGGCCAGGTCAGCGGTGGTTTCCGTGTCCCGGGAATGTCGGTGGCATGGCCTAGCTTCGAAGGTATGAACGACGTAGAACTAGCACCGGTGCCGGAGGGTGATGCCGCCTTCTGGGCGGAGTTTGCGGACGCGTCGTTGTTCGACGAGTCCGCGGAACTGCTGTTCCTGGACCGACCTTCCCACCCTTCCGCAGACGAGCTTGTGTCGTGGGCTCGGACGACGTTCGGTGCGGGGTTGATGCGGTCCGTCATTGATGATGCGGTCTCCTCGCAGACGATGGTGAACCTGGAGGCGGCACGGCAGCTGTTCGCCATCGGTCGGGCGTTCGAGTACGCCCGTAAGGACCCGAGTATCTACGTTCCGGTCGGGGCGACCGAGAAGGACCCGCGGGCGGAGGAGGTGGACTTCGCGGTCCGGGCTGTCGCGTTTGATCTGGCGCAGTGGTTGCACCTGAGTGAGAACACGGTCCGGTCCATGGCCTGGCAGGCCGAGGTCCTCAACGCTTCGTTGCCGAGGTTGAAGGAGTTGTTCGTCTCCGGTCGGATCAGCCCGAAGCACGTCCGTGCCGCCGTCGAGTCCTGCACCGGGCTCCCCGACGAGGCGGCTTACGCGATGTTTGACGAGCGGATGGCGGGGATCGTCGAGAAGTTGAACCCTGGTGTGTTTGCACGTCGGTGCCGCCTGTTGCGGGAACGGTTGTGTGCCGACACTCTGCAGGAGCGGCACGAGGAGGCCCACACGAAACGACGGGTGGTGGTGGAGGCGGGTGCGGATGCGATGGCCTGGTTGAACCTCCACGCGTCCGTGATGGATGTGGCGCAGATCGAAGTCGCGTTGACCGCGGAAGCCCGCCGGTTGCGCACTATGCCGGGTGAGTCCCGCACTCTGGATCAGGTGCGTGCCGACCTGGCGGTGCAGTGGCTGAAAGGCGACACCACGGGTGCCGGTGCGCACCGTCGTGGTGGTGCGGGGGTGCGGCCGTTCGTGCTGATCGATGACGCGGGCCGGTTCGCTGAGCTCCTCGGGTATGGGCCGATCCCGCCGAATCAGGCGGCAGCCGCACTGCGGGACGCACCCTCGTTTCGGAAGGTGCTGGCCGATCCGATCCGTCCCGCGGTGTTGAACCTGGACACCACCCGGTACCGGCCGACTCCGGATCAGAAGACGTGGCTCACGTTGACGTACGGGCTCGACGAGAACGCCGGGGGGTGTCAGATGGTGTGTGTAAACGGGGCGCTCTGACTGGAAGCGGTCGCTTCCGGAAGGGTGGTTCCTGTGACTATCAAGACGAGTGATGATGGTGTGCCGGTGGTGCCGGCCGAGCTGAGTGATCAGGTCGCGCGACTGGTCGAGCAGGCGCAGTACGACGGTGTGCAGTTGACCGGTGAGGGTGGTCTGCTGCCGGACATGATCAAGCAGGCCGTGGAGGCTGCGCTGCGGGGTGAGATGACCGCGCATCTGGGTTACGACCGGTATGCGGCGGAGGGTCGTGGCAGCGGGAACTCACGCAACGGGTCGACCTCCAAGACGGTGCAGACTGCGGCGGGACCGGCCGAGGTGCAGGTTCCCAGGGATCGGGCTGGCACGTTCGAACCGGTCACCGTGCCGAAGGGTTCCCGCCGGCTGACCGAGTTCGACGACCTGGTCATCGGTCTGTACGCGAAGGGCCTGACGACGCGGGATATCGCCGAGTGGCTCGAGGACACCTACGGGGCCGACATCAGCCACGAAACCGTCGCGAACATCACCGACAGCGTCAACGAGCTGGTCAAAGCGTGGCGATCACGCCCACTGGATGAGGTCTACCCGATCGTCTATATCGACGCGATCCGGGTCCGCGTCCGGGACGGCGGCACCGTGCGGATCAAAGCCTGCCATATCGCTGTGGGCGTGGATCTGGAGGGCCGTAAACGCGTGCTGGGCATGTGGATCGAAGCCACCGAGGGTGCCCGGTTCTGGCTGAACGTGCTCACCGAGCTCCGCAACCGCGGAGTCCGGGACGCGTTGATCGTGTGCTGCGATGGCCTCACCGGCCTGCCCGACGCGATCGGGCAGATCTGGCCGGAAGCGAAGGTGCAAACCTGTGTGGTGCACCTGATCCGTAACAGCATGCGATACGCGTCCTGGAAGGACCGCAAAGCGATCGCTGCCGCGTTGCGCCCCATCTATACCGCTGCCACTGTCGAGGCCGCCGAGCTGGCGTTGGAGGACTTCGCCGACTCGGACCTCGGCCGCCGCTGCCCCGCAGCAGTCGATGTCTGGCGGCGGGCATGGCACGAGTTCACCCCGTTCCTCGAGTTCGTACCCGAGATCCGGAAAGTCGTCTACACGACCAACGCGATCGAGTCGATCAATTACCAGCTGCGGAAGGTCTCCAAGACCCGAGGCCAATTCCCCAACGACGAGGCGGTCTACAAGATCCTCTACCTCGCCATCTGCGACATCGAGACCCGAGACAAGAGCAGAGGAGGGGACGCGAAGAAGAAAAGCATCCTCTCCCGCGGCGCAGCCACCCACGGCTGGACCGCCGCCCTGAACCAACTCGAGATCGCCTTCCCCGGCCGGCTCCCCGCCGGAATCTAACAACAACAAAACAAGCAGCGAACCGATTTACACAGAAAACTTGACACGCTCGAACGCCGCCCCGTTCGTTCCGGTCGGTATCGTCACCGGCGCCGAAGTGGATCACGTCATCGAACGCCAGCACGGCGGACCCACGAACGTGGGCAACCTGGCACCGTTCAAACCGAGACTGCACCGGATGAAGACCGTGACCAGAATCCGGCTGGACCCGAAACCCGACGGCGGCATCCGCGTGAGAACACCCACCGGATACGACAGCGACCCACCACCCTTCTAACGAAGCGACCGTCTCGCGTTATGCCGGATGAGTTCCCCGACCGCGGTCGTCGCCTCGAGTACGCCGTCGAACCACCGTGTACCGTTTGGCAGGGTGAGCACCATCATCCGCGCGTCCGCGATCCTCTTCGACATGGACGGCACGCTCGTCGACTCGTCCGCTGTGGTGGAGCGCGTCTGGACCGACTGGGCCATGGCGAACGACCTCGACCCGGCCGAGGTGCTCGAGGTCGTGCACGGCAGGCAGGGTCACGAGAGCATGGCGATCCTGCTGCCGGAGAGAGCGACCGAGCAGAATCTGGCCGACAACCGCGCGATGCTCGCGCGCGAGACCGCCGAGCTCGACGGGATCGTGGAGATCGTCGGCGCAGCGAGCCTTCTGAATTCCCTGACGGACGCGCCGCACGCCCTCGTCACGTCTGCGACCCTTCCCCTGGCGACTGCACGCATGAACGCGGCCGGTCTCGTGGTCCCGGGAGTCGTGGTCACGGCCGAGAACGTCTCGGCGAGCAAACCTGACCCGGAGGGCTTCCTCGCCGCTGCGCATGCGCTCGGCGTGCCGCCAGAAGAGTGCGTCGTCTTCGAAGACTCCGGCGCGGGCATCGAGGCCGCGCGGGCAGCAGGGATGCGGGTCGTCGGAGTCGGCGGAATGGCGCAGGGGCATGACCCGGACTGGGTCGTGCCCGATCTCGCAGACGTTCGTGTCACCGTCGACGGCGACACGCTCGAGCTCACGCTGTAGCGGTCAGCACGGCGGTTATGACCCTTCGTCGGCGCTATGGTTTCTCGACAGCAGGAAGAACCGCTGAGAGTGAAGAGGTCGCCGTGGATTGGGCCGTGCTTGCCGACTTCGGCACCGCGATCGGCACACTCGTGCTTGCCGTCGCCACGTTCGTCTCGACGAGGTCGGCGAATCGCTCGGCCCGGCTGGCTGAGCGTGCTCTCCTAGAGGGACTGCGCCCGCTCCTGCTTCCTTCGAACTTCACCGACGATGTGCAGAAAGTGCGCTTCATGGACGGCCGCTGGCTCACCGTACAGGGTGGGCGGGCCACGATGCAGGTGGACGAGTCCGTGGTTGCGCTCGCCATGTCGGTGCGCAACGTCGGCTCGGGCATCGCGGTATTGCATGGCTGGCACATCCCGGAAGGCCCGTATGTGCAACCGGCGGAGCCCGAGCAGTTCCAGCGTCTGACCAGAGACATCTACCTCTCGACCGCGTACGTCGGCTTCGTGCAGGTCGCGATCCGCGATCCACAGTCCGACGCATATCGACGAGTCGTCGATCGGGTGAATGCCGATGAATTCGTGCTTGTCGATGTGCTCTATGGAGACGCTGAGGGGACTCAGCGGGTGATCAGCCGCTTCAGCGTGAGCAAGGGGCCGGCCGAGCACGACGCATCGGAGCAGGAGTTCTTCGTCACTGTGTCCCGGCACTGGAACATCGACCAGCCGGCGCCGCGCGTCTGAGTGGCGGCTCAGTGCGGGCATCCGCCGGCGATAGTCTGCACTTCATGTCTGATGCCCCCACCACAACCGGGACTGACGCGGCGTCTGCTGGAGTCGCGAGACCAGTGAACCTGCCGCTGACGAAGCGGCCGTTCGACATCGTGTTCCTGGTCATCTTCGCCGCGTTCATCGTCACCTGCATCATCAGCGACTCCGTCGAGGGACTGGGCCTCGACCAGGTGAGGGACTCACCGAACATCCTCGTGCAGTGGAACTACTGGTACGCGTCGAACTTCGACCCGCTCTATCGGTCCCATCCGGTGTGGCTGCGGTTCATCAGCGGCACCTCCGCGTTCGTCTACGTCGCGTTCTATGTGCTGCTCATCCTCGCCATCGTGCGCAGGTGGAACTGGATCCAACTGCCGAGCGTCATCTACGCGACGATGATCATCTCGCTCACCGGCATCCCGATCTTCGGCGTCGAGTTCTTCGGATCCGCTGCCGAGCGCACGCCGAACCCGGCGGTGTTCCTGGCGTTCAACCTGCCGTACATCGTGTTCCCGCTTCTGCTGCTGATCCGCATGCGCAAGCCACTGCCGTTCACCCGCAGGTTCTGAGCGAAATGCGTCGAGCCGGATGCCCGCGCATGGGCATCCGGCTCGCGCTCGGTCGTCGTGCCGCCTAGGCGAACACCTTCACGCCGTTGGCCATCTTGAACGTCGGTGCGATGATCACCGCGAAGAACGGCACCGCGATGCGCAGGAAGTAGACGAGCGGCACCAGGTGCAGGAAATCGCCGAACGCGAAGCCGACGACCGCGATCAGGGCGAACAGCAGCGCGATTCCGAAGCCCTTCACCGTGTTGAGGAACGGTGTCGCCGTGCCGATGCTCGCGATCACGATGCCGACGTCGACGATGAACGGCTGCCATGCCCCGGCGTTGCCGAGCGCGGCCCCGGCGATGATCCAGGCGGCGATGGCCACCAGCCAGAACAGCACGAACACGGCGCCTGCGATGCGCTTGTCGAGTTCACCCTTCGGTGGCCGAGCGATCATCTTTTCAGTAATCCTTCCGAAGGCTGTGGTCCGGCGGCGTTCAGCATGCTGCCGGCGGTGAGACGGACGGCCCGAAGGCCTTCTCGATAGTACCGCCGGGCGGGAGCAGGGCGAGCGTGATCACCGCCGCTGTGCCGGATACCGTTGAAGCATGTACACGAGCTATGTCGCGATCGGAGACAGCTTCACAGAGGGCGTCGGCGACGTGCTGCCCGACGGCCGCGTGCGGGGCTGGGCCGATCTCGTCGCCGTCGGCCTGGCCGCGGCAGCGGAGGAGCCGGTACGGTATGCCAACCTGGCGATCCGCGGCCGCAAGCTCGGCCCGATCGTCGGCGAGCAGCTGGATGCCGCCATCGCCATGAGCCCGCAACTGCTGAGCATCAACGGCGGGGGCAACGACATCATGCGTCCGCGGGTGTCGGTCGACGACATCGCGGAGAAGACGGCTCGGGCTGTCGGCAAGGCCGTGGACGCAGGCATCCACGTGCTGCTGCTCAGCGGAGCGAATCCGAGCGACAATCTGCCTGGCGGCCGCGCGGTCCAGCGCAGAGGTGATGAACTGGCGGTACGGGTGCGCGCCTTCGTCCGCGAGGTGACGGCAGCCGAGAGCGCCGTCACGTTCGTGGACAACTTCGCGGACGCGGGCCTGCGCGACCTGCGCTACTGGTCGCTGGACAGGTTGCACCTGAACTCCTTCGGGCACGCTCGCGTCGCCTCGAACGTGCTCATGGCGCTCGACGTTCCCGTGCCGGGCGCGTGGCGTGTCGACGAGGTGGCGGCAGAGCCCCCGCTGGGCCGCCGTGCGCCGTCGCTGGCGTATTACCGCGAGTACGTGCTGCCGTGGATCGGACGCCGGCTCACCGGACGCTCGTCGGGCGACGGCCGCAGCGCGAAGCTTCCGGAGCTCACTCCGATCGATCCTGACATCGTGTTCTGAGCCCGCGGGCGCCGGCTTCGGTCCTCCTACAGATGCGGGGCCGAGTTCAACCGGCGTCAGGCGCAAGGGGTTGCCGCTCCTGCGTCCGTCCTCTTACCGTCCCATCGTCGTGTCGAGGAGGGGACGTCGGGGGGACGCATGAGCACACACGAGTTGAAGACGATCCGCACGAGCATCCCGGCCCGCATGGACCGGTTGCCGTGGTCGAAGTGGCACTGGATGGTCGTGGTCGGCCTCGGAACCGTGTGGATCCTTGACGGCCTCGAGGTCACGATCGTCGGCGCGATCGGCAGCCGCCTCACCGAGAAGTCCAGCGGGCTGGGCCTCACCGCCGGCGAGGTCGGCCTCGCCGCGGCGATCTACGTGGCCGGTGCGTGCGTCGGAGCGCTCGTCTTCGGTTACCTCACCGACAGGTTCGGCCGCAAGAAGCTCTTCATGATCACTCTCGGCCTCTACCTGCTGGCGACGGTCGCGACCGCGTTCTCGTTCAACCCGATCTTCTTCTTCGCCTGCCGGTTCTTCACCGGGGCAGGCATCGGCGGCGAGTATTCGGCCATCAACTCCGCCATCGACGAACTGATCCCGGCGAAACGTCGAGGCGTCGTCGACCTCGCGATCAACGGCTCCTACTGGCTCGGCACGGCGTTCGGGGCCATGCTCACTGTCGTGCTGCTGAACACCGCGATCTTCGCACCGTGGCTCGGCTGGCGTCTCGCGTTCGGCCTCGGCGCGGTGCTTGGCCTCACCATCCTGCTGGTCCGGCGAAACGTCCCTGAGTCGCCCAGGTGGATGTTCATCCACGGCCGTGACAGGGACGCCGAGAAAGAGGTCGGCGAGATCGAGCAGCAGGTGGAGGACGACACCGGCGAAAAGCTCCGGAGCGTCGGCGACGACAAGGCCATCGAGATCAAGCAGCGCAACACGACCGGCTTCGGCGAGATCGCTCGTGTGGCCGTCACGAAGTATCCGAAGCGGTTCACTCTGGGGCTGTCGCTGTTCATCGGCCAGGCGTTCCTCTACAACGCGGTCTTCTTCACCTACGCGCTCGTGCTCACTCAGCTCCTGCACGTGCCCGACGACGTTGCTCCGTGGGCTCTGGTGCCGATCGCGGTCGGCAACTTCCTTGGGCCCCTGCTGCTCGGGAGGCTGTTCGACACGATCGGTCGCAAGGTGATGATCTCGCTGTCGTACATCCTGAGCGGTGTGCTGCTGGTGGGCACCGGCATCCTTTTCGATGCCCGCATTCTGGACGCCACCTGGCTCACGGTGTGCTGGGTCGTCGTGTTCTTCTTCGCGTCGGCGGGTGCGAGCGCCGCCTACCTCACCGTCAGCGAAGTCTTCCCGATGGAGACCAGGGCCATGGCGATCGCATTCTTCTACGCGGTGGGAACGGGGCTCGGCGGCATCATCGGCCCACTGCTGTTCGGCCAGTTCGTCTCCATGGGCATCGGCGCAGTCGCCGTTGGTTACTTCATCGGTGCCGGTCTCATGATCGCCGCCGGTCTCGTCGAGGTGTTCCTCGGCGTGAACGCCGAAAGGAGATCGCTCGAGGACATCGCCGATCCGCTCTCCAAGACGGATGCACCGCAGCAGGAAGCACACGCGACCTGACCGAGTCCCATCGCCTCGAGGTTGCCGCCCGCCCGGTTCCGCGCGGATGCGGCGCCGTAAGCTTGGGCCGGAAGGGCCCGACATGATCTTCGTGGATCGTCTTGACGCGGGGCGTCGCCTCGCCGCAGCGTGTTCGACGTATCGGAACGGGTGGCCGACCCCCGTGGTCCTCGGCATTCCGCGCGGCGGCGTGCCGGTCGCGGCGGTCGTCGCCGATGCACTGGATGCCCCGCTCGACGTCATCCTCGTGCGCAAGCTCGGACTGCCGCGCAACGAGGAGGTCGCGATGGGCGCGATCGGCGAGGGAGTGCGTGTCGTCGACGACGGGCTCGTCCGCGTGATGGGCGTCACCGACGAGCAGCTGGCCCGCGTCGAGGAGCGGGAACAGGCGGAACTGGAACGGCGTGTGCGCCGGTACCGCGAGGGCAGGCATCCGGTCGACCTGAACGGTGCGACGGCGGTGGTCGTCGACGACGGGCTCGCCACTGGGGCGACCGCCCGCGCTGCGTGCGCCGTGGCGCGGGCGCAGGGAGCGGCATCCGTGGTGCTGGCCGTACCGGTCGCCCCTCCCGACTGGGAACCCCAGCCAGGAGAGGACGCGGATTCCTTCGTGTGCGTCGCACGACCGAGCGGATTCTTCGCGATCGGTCAGTGGTACCGCGACTTCACGCAGACCACCGACGCCGAGGTGCGCCGGCTGCTCGGCCTGCCCAGCGAGTGAGTTGAAGGGCGAAGCCCGATCAACGCAACGCGGCGTATGCGGGCGCTGCCTCGTTGTGCACATCGCCGACGACGTGCACACGCACGTCGTTCGTCGAGCCGGGGATGCCGGGAGGAGACCCGGAGATGACGACGACCTTGTCTCCCATCTCCGCCAGGCCCTTGCCGATGAGCAGATCGTCCACCTGTCCCATCATCTGGTCGGTGTGCGTCACCCGGTCGACCAGGAACGCCTCGATACCCCACGTAAGCGCCAGCCGGCGGCGGATGCCCTCGCTCGGCGTGAACGCCTTCATCGGCAGCGGCGAACGCAGCCGCGACATGCGTCGTGCCGAGTCGCCGGACTCGGTGAAGACGCAGAGGTAACGGGCGTCGACGAAGTCGGCCACTTCGGCAGCGGCGAGCGTGAGCACGCCGCCCTGCGTGCGGGGCGTTGTTCCCAGGGGCAGGATGCGCTCGAGCCCGTGCTCCTCGGTGGACTCGATGATGCGCGCCATCGTCTGCACCGTGACGACCGGGTACTCCCCCACGCTCGTCTCACCGGAGAGCATGACGGCGTCGGCGCCGTCGAGCACGGCGTTGGCGCAGTCGGATGCCTCGGCGCGCGTCGGGCGGGGGCTCGTGATCATCGACTCCAGCACCTGGGTCGCCACGATGACCGGCTTCGCCATGCGGCGCGCGATCTCGATGGCGCGCTTCTGCACGATCGGCACGGCCTCCAGAGGCAGTTCGACGCCCAGATCGCCACGGGCGACCATGATGGCGTCGAACGCGTCGACGATCTCGTCGAGGTGGTCGACCGCCTGCGGCTTCTCGATCTTGGCGATGACCGGCACGCGCCGGCCCTCCTCGTCCATGATCTCGTGCACGCGCTTCACGTCGTCCGCGTTGCGCACGAACGACAACGCGATGTAGTCCGCGCCGAGCTTGAGGCCCCAGCGCAGGTCCGCCTCGTCCTTCTCGCTGAGTGCGGGAACGTTGACCGCGACGCCCGGCAGGTTGATGCCCTTGTTGTTGGAGATCGGTCCGGGCACGATCACCTGGGTCTTCACGCGCGGTCCGTCGACCTCGAGGACGCGCAGCGCGACCTTGCCGTCGTCGATGAGGAGCGGGTCGCCGGGCTTCACGTCCTGCGGCAGACCCTTGAACGTGGTCGAGGAGAGCTCCTTGTTGCCCAGCACATCCTCGGTGGTGATCGTGAAGATGTCGCCCTCGGCCAGCTCGTACGGTCCGCCCTCGAACTTGCCGAGACGGATCTTCGGGCCCTGCAGGTCGACCATCACGGCCACGGCGCGCCCCGAGTCATCCGCAGCGCGGCGCACGTTGGCGTAGACGGCTTCGTGCACGTCGTACGTACCGTGGCTCAGGTTCATGCGGGCGACATCGACGCCCGCATCGATGATGGCGCGGATGTTCTCATAGCTGGACGTTGCCGGACCCAGCGTTGCGACGATCTTGGCTCGTCTCATTCTTCTTCTTCGTACTCCATGGTTGCTTGCACGTGCACTATCGATCGGCACCGTGGCCGGTGCGGGTGCGACGAGCGTCAGATCGTGATACCGCGGTCGGTCGGCCTGATGGGCGAAGGGAGGGCGGTCTCCCCTTCAAGATACCGGTCCACCGCTGCCGCCGCAGCCCGGCCCTCCGCGATCGCCCACACGATGAGCGACTGGCCCCGGCCCGCGTCGCCCGCGACGAACACGCCGGGCTCCTGCGTCTGGTAATCGTCGTCGCGCACGACGTTCCCGCGCTGGTCGAACGGAACGGCGAACTGCTCGCCGAGCGTGTCCTGCTCAGGACCGGTGAAGCCGAGCGCCAGCAGCACCAGGTCCGCGGGGATCTCGCGCTCGGTGCCCGCCTTGGGCACGCGACGGCCGTCGAGGTACTCCGTCTCGGCGACCCGCACGGCCACCACCTCCCCGACCTCGTTGCCGACGAACTCGACGGTCGACGCCAGGTACTCGCGCCTGCCGCCCTCTTCGTGAGCGGTCTGCACCTCGAACAGGGTCGGCGTGGTCGGCCATGGCTGGTGCTCCGGCCGCTCGTTCGGCGGCTGCTTGCCGATGGCGAGGTTGGTGACGGATGCCGCCTTCTGCCGGTGTGCGGTACCGATGCAGTCAGCTCCGGTGTCGCCGCCGCCCAGAACGACGACGTGCTTGCCCTCCGCGGTGATCTGCGTCGGCACGGAGTCGCCGGCACCGACGCGGTTCTGCTGCACCAGGTACTCCATCGCGAAGTGCACACCGGCGAGATCGCGGCCGGGGATCGGCAGGTCGCGCGGCACCATGGCGCCCGTGGCGATGACCACGGCGTCGTAGCGCGCCTTGAGGTCGGGCCAGCTGATGTCGACGCCGATGTCCACACCGGCGCGGAACCGGGTGCCCTCAGCGGTCATCTGCGCCAGGCGCGCCTCGATGTGCTTCTTCTCCATCTTGAAGTCCGGGATGCCGTAGCGCAGCAGACCGCCGATGCGGTCGTCGCGCTCGTACACCGCCACCGTGTGCCCCGCCCTGGTGAGCTGCTGGGCCGCGGCGAGACCGGCAGGACCGGATCCGACGACGGCGACCGTCTTTCCGGTCAGTCGCTGCGGCGGGTGCGGCTGCACCCACCCGTTCGACCACGCCTGATCGATGATGTCGTGCTCGATCTGCTTGATGGTCACCGGCGGCTGGCTGATGCCGAGCACGCAGGAGTCCTCGCACGGGGCAGGGCACAGGCGACCGGTGAACTCCGGGAAGTTGTTCGTCGCGTGCAGTCGCTCGATGGCCTGACGGCCCTCGCCGCGCCACATGAGGTCGTTCCACTCGGGGATCAGGTTGCCCAGCGGGCATCCCTGATGACAGAACGGGATGCCGCAATCCATGCAGCGGCCCGCCTGACGGCGCAGCTGTGCGGGATCGCCGGCCTCGTAGACCTCTTTCCAGTCCATCAGGCGCACGGAGACGGGCCGCCGCTTGGGCAGTTCGCGCTCCGTGACCTTGAGGAAGCCCTTCGGGTCAGCCACCCGTCACCTCCAGAATCCGATTCCAGACGACGTCGCCGTCGGGGTCGAGGCCCTCGTCGACGGCGTTCCTGCGTGTCTCAAGCACTGCCGCGTAGTCGCGTGGCAGCACCTTCGTGAAGCGGGCGGATGCCGCCTCCAGATCGGTCAGCAGCGCCTTGGCCACGTTCGAGTCCGTCTCAGCGACGTGCTGCTCGAGCAGGTCGCGCACGATCTCGATGTCCCCGCTGCCGAGCGTGGAGAGCTCCAGCTCCCCGGTGGCCAGCGCCTCACGGTTGACGCGCTCTTCGCGCAGGTCGAGCACGTACGCGGTGCCGCCCGACATGCCGGCGCCGAGATTGCGCCCGGTCGTGCCCAGGATGAGAGCGAGTCCACCCGTCATGTACTCCAGCGCGTGGTCGCCCACACCTTCGACGACGGCGGTGGCTCCCGAGTTGCGCACCAGGAACCGCTCACCGACCGTTCCGCGGATGAACATGCTGCCCTGTGTCGCGCCGTAGCCGATCACGTTGCCCGCGATCACGTTGCGTTCGGCGGGGAACACGCTCGAGCGGTCGGGACGCACCACGATGCGACCGCCGGAGAGACCCTTGCCGACGTAGTCGTTCGAGTCGCCCTCGAGGCGCAGCGTGATGCCGCTGGGGAGGAACGCGCCGAACGACTGGCCGGCCGATCCGGTGAGCGTCACGTCGATCGACCCGTCCGGCAGCCCGTGCTCGCCGTGCCGCACGGTCACCTCGTGACCGAGCAGCGTTCCGACCGCGCGCTCCGTGTTGCGGATCGGCAACGCCAACTCCACGTGCCCGCCGTGCTCCAGCACGTCGGCCGCTTTCTCGATGAGCCGGTTGTCGAAGTGCTTCTCGATCTCGTGGTTCTGTCGCCTGCGGTTGCTGCGCGGGGCATCCTCAGGGAACTGCGGCCCGTGCAGCACGGGGGTGAGGTCCAGCCCAGACGCCTTCCAGTGGTCGACGGCGCGGTCGACGTCGAGCAGCTCGACGTGCCCGACCGCCTCCTCGATCGAGCGGAAGCCGAGTGCCGCGAGGTACTCGCGCACCTCCTCCGCGATGAACTCGAAGAAGTTGACGACGAACTCGGGCTTGCCGCTGAACCTGCTGCGCAGCACCGGGTTCTGAGTCGCCACGCCCACCGGGCACGTGTCCAGGTGGCAGACGCGCATCATGACGCAGCCGGAGACCACGAGAGGTGCGGTGGCGAAACCGAACTCCTCGGCCCCGAGCAGTGCGCCGACGATGACGTCGCGCCCGGTCTTCAGTTGACCGTCGACCTGCACCACCACACGATCGCGCATCCCGTTCAGCATGAGCGTCTGCTGTGTCTCGGCGAGACCGAGCTCCCACGGCGTCCCCGCGTGCTTGAGCGAGTTCAGAGGGCTCGCCCCCGTTCCGCCGTCGTGGCCGGAGACGAGGATGACGTCGGCCAGCGCCTTCGCGGTGCCCGCGGCGACCGCCCCGATGCCCGTCTCGCTCACCAGCTTCACGTGCACCCGGGCATCCGGGTTAGCGCGCTTGAGGTCGTAGATGAGCTGCTTCAGGTCTTCGATCGAGTAGATGTCGTGGTGCGGCGGCGGCGAGATGAGGCCGACGCCAGCAGTCGCGTGCCGGGTGCGGGCCACCCACGGGTACACCTTCGTGGGCGGCAGCTGGCCGCCCTCTCCCGGCTTCGCACCCTGCGCGAGCTTGATCTGCAGGTCGGTGGCGTGGGTGAGGTACATGCTCGTCACGCCGAACCGGCCGGAGGCCACCTGCTTGATGGCGCTGCGCCGCTCCGGGTCGAGGAGTCGGTCGATGTCTTCGCCGCCCTCACCCGTGTTCGACTTGCCGCCGAGGCGGTTCATCGCGATGGCCAGCGTCTCGTGCGCCTCGCGCGAGATGGAGCCGTAGCTCATCGCGCCGGTGGAGAACCGCTTCACGATCGAGGCGACGGACTCGACCTCCTCGATCGGCACGGGAGGCCGGATGCCCGTGCGCAGCTCGAACATCCCGCGCAGCGTCATGAGCTGCTCCGACTGGTCGTCGACGAGCTTCGTGTACTGCCGGAAGATGTCGTACCGGCGGGTACGGGTCGAGTGCTGCAGCCGGAACACCGTCTCAGGGTTGAACAGGTGCGGAGCGCCGTCGCGACGGTACTGGTACTCGCCGCCGGTGGCCATGCGCTCATGCGCGAGCACGGCGCCCTCCTCCGGATACGCAGAGCGGTGACGCGCAAGGTTCTCCGCGGAGATCACCTCGATGCCGACACCGCCCAGCTTGGAGTTGGTGCCGGTGAAGTACTCGTCCACGAACCCCTGGGCCAGGCCGACCGCCTCGAACGCCTGAGCGCCGGCATAGGACGACACCGTGGAGATGCCCATCTTCGACATGATCTTGAGCACGCCCTTGCCGAGCGCCTTGATCACGTTCTTCACGGCCTTGTCGCCGGAGATTCCGGTGATCATGCCGCTGCGCACGAGGTCTTCGCACGTCTCCATCGCCAGATACGGGTTCACCGCGCTCGCGCCGTAGCCGATCAGCAGGGCGACGTGGTGCACCTCGCGCACGTCGCCGGCCTCCACCACGATGCCGACCTTGAGGCGGTTCTCGGTGCGGATGAGGTGGTGGTGCACGGCGGAGAGCATGAGCAGTGACGGGATAGGCGCCAGGTCCTTGTTGGAGTCCCGGTCGCTGAGCACGATGAACTTCGCGCCGTCGGCGATCGCCTGGCTCACCTCGTCGCAGATCTCGTCGAGGCGGCGCTCCATCGCATCCACGCCGGCGTCGAACCGGTAGAGGCCGCGCACCGTCACGGTCGTTCGCTGCCCCGGCGTCGGATCGATGTGCTGGATCTTCGCCAGCTCGTCGTTGTCGATCACCGGGAAGTCGAGCACGACCTGCCTGGTGTGCTCCGGTCCGGGCTCGAGGAGGTTGCGCTCCGGCCCGAGGCCCAGGCTCAGCGAGGTCACGACCTCCTCGCGGATCGAGTCGAGCGGGGGGTTCGTGACCTGGGCGAACTGCTGCGTGAAGTAGTCGAAGAGCAGGCGGGGCCGCTTCGAGAGCACCGCGATGGGCGTGTCGGAGCCCATGGCGCCGAGCGGCTCTGCGCCGGTCTTCGCCATCGGGGTGAGCAGGATGCGCACCTCCTCCTCCGTGTAGCCGAATGTGCGCTGCCTGCGCGTCACCGACGCGGGCGTGTGCACGATGTGCTCGCGCTCCGGGAGGTCCTTGAGGTTGATGCGGCCCGCATCCAGCCACTCGCCGTACGGCTGAGCGGAAGCCAGCGACGACTTGATCTCGTCGTCTTCGATGAGCCGACCCTCGACGGTGTCGACGAGGAACATCTTGCCGGGGCGCAGCCGCCCCTTGCGAACGACCCGGCTCGGGTCGATGTCGAGAACACCGGTCTCGCTGCCCAGCACGACGAGCCCGTCGTCGGTGATCAGGTAGCGTCCAGGGCGCAGCCCGTTGCGGTCCAGCGTTGCTCCCACGAGCGAGCCGTCGGTGAAGACGAGGGCGGCCGGGCCGTCCCACGGCTCCATGAGCATCGAGTGGTACTCGTAGAACGCTCGACGTGCCGGATCGATCTCGGTCTGCTTCTCCCACGCCTCCGGCACCATCATCATGACGGCGTGCGGCAGCGAGCGCCCGCTGAGCGTGAGCAGCTCGACGACCTCGTCGAAGGATGCCGAGTCGCTCGCCCCCGGCGTCACGATCGGGTACAGCGGCTTCAGCTCGCCGAGCAGGTCGCTGTGCAGCTGCGACTGGCGTGCCCGCATCCAGTTGCGGTTGCCCTGCACGGTGTTGATCTCGCCGTTGTGCGCGATCATGCGGAACGGCTGGGCAAGCGGCCACGACGGGAACGTGTTCGTCGAGTACCTGGAGTGCACGAGCGCCAGCTTCGACGCGAACCGCTCGTCGGAGAGGTCGGGGTAGAACGGCTCCAGCTGCAGGGTCGTGACCATGCCCTTGTAGACCAGGGTGCGGGCCGACAGCGACGCGAAGTACACGTCGAGCTCACGCTCGACCCGCTTGCGAAGCCGGAATGTGAGCCGGTCGAGCGCAATCCCTGACAGGTGCGAACCGTTCTCGGTCGTGCGCTCGGTGTCGACGTACAGCTGCTCGATCGCGGGCATCGCCTCTCGCGCGAGCGTGCCGATCTCGTCCGCACAAACCGGCACCTCGCGCCAACCGAGAACACGCAGGCCCTCTTCGTCGGCGATGCGCTCGATCGCCGCCTTGACGGGCGCGCGCTCGGAGTCCACCAGGGGCAGGAACGCGTTGCCGACGGCGTACTTGCCCACCTGCGGCAGTTCGAAGTCGACGACGGCGCGCAGGAAGGCATCCGGGATCTGCGTCAGGATGCCTGCACCGTCACCCGTGCCGGCGTCGGAACCGACCGCGCCGCGGTGCTCCAGGTGACGCAGCGCGTTCAGCGCGTTGTCGATGATGTCGTGGCCCGCGGTCCCGCGCAGGGTGGCGACCATCGCCAGGCCGCACGCGTCGCGCTCGGCGCTCGGGTCGTAGAGGCCCTGGGCGTCGGGAACGGTGCTGAACCGGGAAAACGGGGTGCGCTGCGCCATGGGTACCGTCCTCACATCGATCGGGGAGAGGGACGACGTCGGCCCGTGGACAGGGAGAGGGATCGCGGGTCGCCCGCCGTTTGGTGGGGAGACGCTCGCAACGTGGCTGTACGGGTGTGCCGTGATACCTGTCAGTCAGTTGTCGTTTTGGGTTCAGCCGGCAGAGCTTGTGGCTTCGGCCTTGGCTTCACTCGATTCGCTCGAATTGCTCGTCGCGGAGGCGTCGTCGTCGACGTTGTCCTCATCGGAATCGGTGTCGAACGAGTCTACCGCGTCGCCGGACCGCTTCCATTCACGCCCTGGAAGGTACACGCTCGTCTCCAATCCCGGGTGCCTGCGGGACTGCACGATGAACAGCACGAGGCCGAGAACGAAAGCGAGGAAGGCGGCCCACACGTTGAACGGAATGCTCAGGAACGAGTATTCGCTCGGGTCGATGCGGATGGACTCCAAGTAGCTGCGCCCGAGTCCGTACCACATCAGGTAGCCGGCGAACATCTTGCCCCAGCGCCAGTTGAGCCGCTTCTCCAGCGCGAGCAGCACGATGACGCCGACGACGTTCCAGATGATCTCGTACAGGAACAGCGGCTCGAACACGGTGCCGCTCGGCAGCCCCGTCGGGTAGGCGGCGTTCGTGCTCTCGATCTGCAGCCCCCAGGGCAGATTCGTGGGAAGCCCGTACAGCTCGTGGTTGACGTAGTTGCCGAGCCGGCCGATCGCCTGGGCGAGCAGGATGCCCGGGGCGAGGGCATCCGCGAAGGAGAGGAAGCGCACCCCGGTCTGTTTGCTGGCGATGAACGCGCCGATCGCGCCGCCGATGAGCGAACCGAAGATGGCGTTGCCGCCATCCCAGATCGCGAACACCTTCCAGAGGTTTGCCCCAGGGTAGAAGTAGTCGTGCGGGTGCGTGAAGACATGGTAGAGACGCGCGCCGACGAGGCCCAGCACGACGGCCCAGATGAGGAAGTCGATGACGACGCCCGGCTCTCCGCCCCGTCGGGTCAGCCTGCGCGATGTCCAGATCGTGCAGATGATGATCCCGACCAGGATGATCAGAGCGTACGTGCGGATGGTCCAATGCAGGCCGAAGATGTCGATGTCGAACCCTTGCCACGCTATCGGCGGGCTCGGAATGCTGAGCGGTGCGATCACCTGTCGGGTTCCCTTTCGTGTGGATGCGCAGTCGGGCTGCGCGTCGGCAACTCAGTCTAAGAGGTACCGCTGGTGAGGCTCGCCTGAGCTGGTCTCGACGAGCTCAAGGGCCGGTGTGCGTGCCCTCGGCCAGGCTCCTGGCCACGTCGGCGGCACCCGCGACTCCGCCGTCGGCCAGCGCGTGCACGAGTGCCGACCCGACGATGGCGCCGTCGGCGTACTCCAGCACCTCGCGCACCTGCTGTCCCGTCGAGATGCCGATGCCGACGCACGCGGTGGATGCTCCGGCGGTGCGCAGGCGGGAGACCAGCGTGCGGGCCGCGGCATCCACGTCCGCACGCTCTCCCGTGATGCCCATGGTGGAGACGGCGTAGACGAATCCGCGGGAGGCGCCGGCCGCCAGACGCAGCCGCTCGTCGCTCGAGGTGGGAGCGGCGAGGAACACACGGTCAAGGCCCGTGCGGTCGCTGGTGGCGATCCAGTCCGCTGCGGAGTCCGGTGTGATGTCGGGCGTGATGAGCCCGCTGCCGCCGGCTGCGGCGAGCTCGTCGGCGAAGCGGTCGAGGCCGAACTGGACGACGGGGTTCCAGTACGTCATGACGAGTGCCGGAACATCGACGCGGGAGCGGATCTCACGCACCGCCGTGAACACGTCGCGAACGCGGAAGCCGTTCTGCAGCGCTTGCTGCGTCGCCGCCTGGATGACCGGCCCGTCCATCACCGGGTCCGAGTACGGCAGGCCGAGCTCGAGCACGTCCACGCCGTTCTCGGCGAGGGCGACTGCCGCATCGATGCTCGTGGCAAGGTCGGGGAATCCGACAGGCAGATATCCGATCAGCGCGCCGTTCCGTGTCTCGCGGGCCGCCGCGACGACCGGCTGCACGTGCGCCAACGCCGTTTCGGTGCTCATCGTCTCGTGCCGTTCGCGTCGCTGCCCGTGCCGGGAACCTGCTCGTCCAGGAGCCCGAAGTATGCGCCCGCGGTCTCGACGTCCTTGTCGCCTCGGCCCGACAGGTTGACCAGGATGAGGGCATCCGGTCCAAGCTTCTTGCCCAGCTCGAGCGCTCCGGCGAGAGCGTGCGACGACTCGATGGCGGGCAGGATGCCCTCCGTGCGACTGAGCAGCCGGAACGCCTGCATCGCCTCGTCGTCGGTGATCGGCAGGTAATTGGCACGCCCGATGTCGCGCAACCACGCGTGCTCGGGACCGACGCCCGGGTAGTCAAGACCGGCGGAGATGGAGTGCGATTCCATCGTCTGGCCGTCTTCGTCCTGTAGAACGTAGGTCTTCGTGCCGTGCAGGATGCCGGGGGTGCCCTGACTGAGCGTCGCACCGTGCTCACCGCTGGCGATCCCGTGGCCGCCGGGCTCGAAGCCGTAGAGCTGCACGTCGGTGTCGTCGAGGAACGCGTGGAAGATTCCGATCGCGTTCGAGCCGCCTCCGACGCATGCGGCCACGGCGTCGGGCAGGCGGCCGGTGAGGTCGAGGACCTGCTGCCTCGCCTCCTCGCCGATCACCTTGTGGAAGTCGCGAACCATTGTGGGGAACGGATGCGGGCCGTTGACGGTACCGAGCAGGTAGTGCGTGTTCTCCGCGTTCGCGACCCAATCCCTGAACGCCTCGTTGATGGCATCCTTCAGCGTGCGCGAACCGGTCTTCACCGGGACCACCTCGGCGCCGAGGAGCCGCATGCGGGCGACGTTGAGCGCCTGGCGCTTCGTGTCCACCTCGCCCATGTAGATGGTGCACGACATGCCGAACAGGGCGGCGGCCGTCGCGGTGGCGACGCCGTGCTGTCCAGCCCCGGTCTCCGCGATGAGGCGCGTCTTGCCGAGGCGACGCACCAGGAGCGCCTGGCCGAGCACGTTGTTGATCTTGTGCGACCCGGTGTGGTTGAGGTCTTCCCGCTTGAGGATGACGCGCGCGCCGCCCGCGTGCTCCGCGAACCGCGGCACCTCGGTGATGATCGACGGGCGGCCGGTGTAGGTGGCGTGCAGGCGCGCCAGCTCTTCGGCGAAGGCCGGATCCTGCTTGGCGGCCGCGTACAAGGCCGAGAGCTCGTCGAGGGTGGCGATGAGCGACTCGGGCATGTATCTGCCGCCGTAGTCGCCGAAGTCGGGACCGTTCGTCTCGCGTAGGGCCATGGTCACTTCCCGTCGGGGATGGGCACGGAGAGGAATTCTGCGAGACGCGCCGTCGGGTCGCCGGTGACGAGAGCTTCGCCGACGAGCACCACGTCGGCTCCCGCCTCGCGGTAGTGAGCGACGTCGTCCGGTCCGATCACCGCGGACTCGGCGACCTTGATCACGCCGGACGGGATGCGGTCGGCGAGCGAACCGAACAGGTCGCGGTCCAGTTCGAACGTGTCGAGATCGCGGGCGTTGACCCCGACGACGGCGGCTCCTGCGTCGATCGCGCGGGAGATCTCCTCGGCGGAGTGGGTCTCGACGAGGGCGGTCATGCCGAGCCGCAGCGTCAGTTCGTGCAGTCGGACGAGCGTTGCCTGGTCGAGGGCCGCCACGATGAGCAGCACGATGTCGGCACCCGCAGCTCGCGCCTCGTAGACCTGGTACGGCTCTGCGATGAAGTCCTTGCGCAGCACCGGAATGCCGACGGTGCTCCGCACCGCTCTGAGGTCGTCGAGCGAGCCGAGGAACCGGCGCTGCTCGGTGAGAACGCTGATGGCACTGGCACCGCCCTGCTCGTAGAGTGACGCGAGGGCGGCGGGATCCGGGATGTCCGCCAGCCGACCACGCGACGGGCTCGCTCGCTTCACCTCGGCGATGATCTTGACGCGGTCGGCGGGAGCAAGCGCCGCGAGCGCATCGAGCGCCGGAGCAGCCTGTTCAGCGGCAGTGACGACGGCGTCGAGCGGCACCTCGGCGGCGCGAGCGCGGGCATCCGCCACCGATCCGCCGACGAGTTCGTTCAGCAGCACTCAGTGACCTTTGGGCTGGTACTTCGGCCCGTTCACGCCGTAGCCGGCCTTGGCCATGATGACGCCGACGATCGGGCCGATGACCACCACGATCGCGCAGGCCACGACGATCCACGGCTGGTCGAACCAGAAGGCGAAAACCCCGACGACGAAGCCGACCAGCATGATGATGACGGCCGTCCATGCCGCAGGCGAGTGACCGTGGCCCGGATCCGAGGACTCAGCGCTCATGACTCTCTTTCGGTACAGGTGAGTGGGGCACAGACATCCTATCGAACGGGAGGCTCCTGCCCGTCCTCGGTGGGGTCGTCGCCGCGGCTGAGCTCGTCCCAGTCGTCGATCGCCGCGTCGCGTGTCCTTGCACGGCGATCGGCGGGTGACAGCGTGTCGTCGTCCTCCGCAACGTCTCCCTCGGGATGACCGGTCCGAGGATGCCCGGCATCTTCGGTGGCACCATAGCGGCGCGACGTGACAGGCCAGAGGTGGCCGGTGCCGGCGACGCAGAGCGCGGCGATCGCGAGCGCGATGCCCCCGGCCAGCGCGAGCACGGGCCAGGGCGAGGCATCCGCGTGGGCGACGATGGCCCGCACGCTGGTGTCGCCGGCGATGCCGGTGGCCTTGCTGACCACGGTGATTCCGGTGCCGACCGGGTCCGTCATGGCCGAGATCGTCGAGCCGATGATGCCGGCGGCCAGTATGAGACCGAGCAGCGCGAGCACGTAGCGAAGGATGCGGCCGGCCAGCGCGAGTGCGCCGGCGAACGCGACGCCCGCGAGCGAGAGCGCGGCGATCGCGGGCGCTGCCTGCGAGCCGGTGACGGTCAGCGTGCCCGCGTGGCCGGACGCCGCCGTGAGGTGCAGCGTGTACCAGGTCTGCGTCGACGCGGTCAGCGCCAGGCCGCAGGCGAGCACGGCCAGCAGCATCGTGCCGTACTTGAGACGACCTGCGATTCGCGCGCGCTCTGCCATGTCAGACCACGCGTTCCAGTGCGTTCGCGATCGCCACGGCGCGCAACGGCGCCGCCGCCTTGTTCTGGGACTCGATGAACTCGCTCTCCGGCACGGAGTCGGCGACGAGGCCACCGCCGGCCTGCACGCGGGCGACGCCGTCCATGATGGTCGCGGTACGGATGGCGATGGCCAGGTCGGCATCACCACCGAAGCCGAAGTAGCCGACGACTCCCCCGTACACGCCACGCTGCGCAGGCTCGAGCTCGTCGATGATCTCCAGCGCCCGCGGCTTCGGAGCCCCGGAGAGCGTGCCGGCCGGGAACGTCGAGCGGAACACGTCCACTGCGGTCGCGTCGTCCCGAAGGTCGCCCTCCACCGACGAGACGATGTGCATGATGTGGCTGAACCGCTCGACGCGCATGAACTCGGTCACCTCGACGGTGCCGGCAACGCACACCCTTGCCAGGTCGTTGCGTGCGAGGTCGACGAGCATAAGGTGCTCGGCACGTTCCTTCTCGTCGGCGAGCAGCTCGGACTCGAGCTCCGCGTCCTCCTCCGGTGTCGCGCCTCGCGGCCGGGATCCGGCGATCGGATGCGTGTACGCTCGCCGCTCCTGCACCTTCACCAGCGCCTCCGGCGACGACCCGACGACGGTATACGGTGCTCCGCCGACGCGTTCCAGCTGCAGCAGGTACATGTACGGGCTCGGGTTGAGGCTGCGCAGCACGCGGTAGACGTCGAGCGGATCCGCGGCCGTCTCCAGCTCGAACCGCTGCGAGACGACGACCTGGAAGATGTCGCCGGCCCTGATGCGCTCCTTCGCCGTCTCGACGGACGCCAGGAAGTCCTCGCGCCTGGTGCGCGAGGAGACGGACGGCTCGACCGAGAAGTCCGCGCGCTCCAGGTGTGCTTCCGCCGGCTTCGACAGCGCGGCCTGCATGCGGTCGAGCCTGTCTTGGGCATCCGCCCACCGTTCGTCGGCCCAGCCTTCATCGGTGCCGACGTCATCGCCGGGCGCGAGCACGTTCGCGATGAGTTGCACCGTGCCGAACCGGTGGTCGACGGCCACCAGGTCGGCGACGAAGCACAGCGCCTGGCCGGGAACGTCGAACTCCGCGGGCGGCTGGTCCGGCAGCCGCTCCAACTGCCGCACGGCCTCCCAGCCGATGAAGCCGACGAGGCCGCCGGTCAGCGGCGGCAACCCCTCCACCGGTTCGGAGCGCCAGCGCTCGTACAACAGCGCGAGCAGCTCGAGGGAAGGGGTCGTCGAGAGCCGGGAGGCGGCATCCGTGCCGAAGGCGGAGGAGGCGTCGAGCCCGTAGTCGAGCCAGAGCGCGTCGTCGCCGTTCTGCGTGAGCACACCGAAGGCCGCAACCCCGACGAACGAGTACCGCGAGAAGATGCCGCCCTGCTCCGCCGACTCGAGGAGGAAGGTGCCAGGACGCCCGTCGGCGAGCTTGCGGTAGATGCCGACGGGTGTCTCACCGTCGGCGAACAGCTCACGGGCGACCGGGATGACCCGTCGTGTGCCGAGCAGCTCGTCGAACCGCTCCCGCGTGGTGGTTCCCGTGCCGCTCATGATCCGTTCCGTTCGTTCGGCGCGCTCTCGTGCCGCTCGTGCTCGGCGGGCGCCTCGATCACGACGGGGTCGAGGAGGTCAGCGTCGAAGCACGTGTGGGTGCCTGTGTGGCAGGCCGCCCCGATCTGCTCGACGCGCACCAGCAACGTGTCGCCGTCGCAGTCCAGTGCGGCCCCGCGCACGTACTGCACATGGCCGGAGGTGTCGCCCTTTCGCCAGTACTCCTGCCGTGACCTGGACCAGAACGTGACCCTGCCCTCGCTCATCGTGCGCAGGAAAGCCTCACGGTCCATCCAGCCGACCATGAGCACCTCGCGGGTGTCCCACTGCTGGATCACCGCAGGCAGCAGGCCCTTGTCGTCGAAGCGCACGCGGTCGAGCACAGCGGTCGCCCGCTGCCTGGCCTGTTCGCGCTCCCCCGGCGTCTGCGCACTCGCGTCGGTCACCGCCGCACCTCCTCGCCTGCGGACTGCAGGGCATCCTTCACGTCGCCGATAGTCATCAGCCCGTCGTGGAAAACGCTTGCGGCGAGCACCGCGTCGGCGCCCGCCTGTACGGCTGGGGCGAAATGCTCGACGGCTCCCGCACCGCCGGAGGCGATCACCGGAACGGTGCTTGCCTCCCGCATGCGTGCCACCAGTTCGAGATCGAAGCCCTGCTTCGTGCCGTCCGCGTCGATCGAGTTCACGAGCAGCTCTCCCGCTCCGAGGTCGATGGCCTGACGCGCCCACGCGATGGCATCCAGGTCGGTCTCCGTGCGACCGCCGTGCGTCGTCACCACGAAGCCGGACTCGGTGCGCGGCGACCGCTTCACGTCGAGCGAGAGCACGAGCACCTGCGCCCCGAAGCGGTCGGCGATCTCGGCGATGAGAGGCGGCCGGGCGATTGCCGCGCTGTTCACGCCGATCTTGTCGGCGCCGCTGCCCAGAAGGCGGGCGACGTCGTCGCTCGAGCGCACTCCCCCGCCGACGGTCAGGGGGATGAAGACCTGCTCGGCGGTGCGGCGCACGACGTCGTAGGTGGTGGCCCGGCCCTCGACCGTTGCGGTCACATCGAGGAAGGTGAGCTCGTCCGCACCCTGTTCGTAGTACCTGGCCGCCAGCTCGACGGGGTCGCCCGCGTCGCGCAGGTTGGCGAAGTTGACGCCCTTCACGACGCGCCCGTCGGCCACGTCGAGGCACGGGATGACACGGATCGCGAGCGACATGTCCCCTCCCGCCTCAGAGCCTCGCGGCGTGGATCGCGGTCACCAGGATGGCCCGCGCGCCGAGCTCGTAGAGGTCGTCCATGATGCGGTTGGTGCTGGTGCGCGGCACCATGGCGCGCACCGCTACCCAGCCGGAGTCGCGCAGCGGCGAGATCGTCGGCGACTCCACGCCCGGCGTGAGGGCCACCGCTCGCTCGATCAGGTGCGACGGCAGGTCGTAGTCGATGAGCACGTACTGCCTGGCCACCATGACGCCCTGCAGGCGGCGGTGCAGCGTGGCGAGGCCGGACGCCCGCTCGTCCGCGGCCGACGCATCCTTCTCGGGCCGGGCATCCCCGTTCGGCGCGGCGATCAGCACGGCCTGTGACTGCAGGATGACCGGTCCGAAGATCTCGAGGCCCTGCTTGCGCAGCGTCGAGCCCGTCTCGACGACGTCGGCGACGGCATCCGCGACGCCCAGGCGCACCGCGGACTCCACGGCGCCGTCCAGCCGGACGAGCGTGACGGACACTCCCGCCTCGCGCAGGTACGTGCCGACCAGGCCGTCGTAGCTCGTCGCAACCCGGTGGCCCTCGAGATCGGCGACGTCGGTGAAGCGCCCGGCCGGACCGGCGAACCGGAACGTCGACGATGCAAAGCCGAGCTCGTCGATCTCCCTGGCCGGCGAACCCGAGTCGAGCAGCAGGTCGCGGCCCGTGATTCCTACGTCGAGAGCACCGCTGCCGACGTACGTGGCGATGTCGCGCGGGCGAAGGTAGAAGAACTCGACGTCGTTCGCCGGGTCGGCGACGATGAGTTCCTTGGGGTCTTTGCGGCCCGAGTAGCCCGCCTCGGCGAGCATCTGGGCGGCGGTGTCGGCGAGCGAGCCCTTGTTGGGCACGGCGATCTTCAGCATGGGGTGCAGGTCTTCCTCGTGGTGTGTCGAGCGTCGGTCATCGGCGTTGGCGGGTGCCGGTCACAGATGTCGGTACACGTCCTGCAGCGTGAGGCCCTTGGCCAGCATGAGCACCTGGAGGTGGTAGAGCAGCTGCGAGATCTCCTCCGCGGTCTCGTCGTCGCTCTGGTACTCGCCCGCCATCCACACCTCGGCGGCCTCTTCGACGATCTTCTTGCCGATGGCGTGGATGCCTGCGTCGAGCTCGCGCACGGTACCGGATCCCTCTGGTCGGGTCTCGGCCTTGTGCTGGAGCTCGGCGAACAGGTCGTCGAAGGTCTTCACCCCACTAGATTAGTGGGCCGAAGAGGCGCGCTCCCGCAGCAGGTCGATCTGGGCAGCGGGATGGTCGGCCCGGAAGACGCTCGATCCGGCGACGAACGTGTCGGCGCCTGCCTCGGCCGCGGTGACGATCGTCTCCTCGGTGATGCCGCCGTCCACCTGCAGCCAGACGTCAAGACCACGGGCGGTCACGGCATCCCGCAGCCTGCGCAGCTTGGGCATCGTCTCCGGCATGAAGCTCTGGCCGCCGAAGCCGGGCTCGACCGTCATGACGAGCACCTGGTCGAACTCCTCGAGCAGGTCGAGGTAGCCGTCCGGCTCCGTGCCGGGCTTGAGGGCGATCCCCGCTCGTGCGCCCAGATCCCGCAACCTGCGCGCGAGCGCGACGGGGTCGGAAGACGCCTCGGCGTGGAACGTGACGGAGTATGCGCCCAACTCCGCGTAGCCCGGCGCCCAGCGCTCGGGGTCGGTGATCATCAGGTGAACGTCGAGGGGAATGGGCGAGACGTCCTGGATGCGCCTCACCATCTGCGGTCCGAACGTGAGGTTCGGCACGAAGTGGTTGTCCATCACATCGACGTGAACCAGGTCGGCCGAGGAGATGCGGCCCAGCTCGTGCTGCATGTTCACGAAGTCGGCGGCCAGGATGCTGGGATTGATGCGCGGCATGGCATCCAAACTATTGCTTCTCCAGGAGGGCGATGAACATGGCGTCCGTGCCGTGCCGATGCGGCCACAGCTGCACCTGGGCGGGATCGCCGGCCAGCTCCAGCGGGTTCACCGAGAGGTCTTGCACGACGTCCTGCGTCGGCAGCTCGCGCAACTCGCCGGGATGCCGCTTCAGCGCATCGCTGACCTGCACTCGCGTCTCCGCGAGGTGCGGCGAGCACGTCACGTAGCAGAGCAGCCCGCCCGGCCGCAGCGCCTTCACTGCCGAGTCGATGAGCGCCGCCTGCAGCCTGGTGAGCTCCGGTACGTCGCCAGGCGTCTTGCGCCACCGGGCCTCCGGCCGCCGCCGCAGCGCCCCCAGTCCCGTGCACGGAGCATCCAGCAGCACGCGGTCGAATCGCTCAGGCTCCTGGGCGCCGATCACGGTTCCGTCGCGTTCGGTGAACTTCACGACGGATTCCGCCGGCGCGACCGCGCGGCGCACGAGGTCGAGTCGAGTGGGCACGAGCTCGTTCGCCACCAGCCTCGCGCCGGAAGCCTTCGCCGCGGCGGCCAGGATCGCCGCTTTGCCGCCCGGCCCTGCGCACAGGTCGAGCCAGCGCTCCCCCGGCTCGACGTCGCGGGCGTGCACGAACATCTGCGCGGCCAGTTGCGAGCCCTCGTCTTGCACCCGGACGGCGCCGTCGGTCTCGGAGACGATCGCCCCAGGGTCTCCGCCCTTCCAGACGAATCCGATCGGCGAATAGCGGTCGAGATCGGAGTCCTCGGGGCGCTGGGCCAGCCCGGGCAGCGCGACCAGGTTCACCCGCGGAGCCTCGTTGTCGGCCCTCAGCAGCTCCTCGAGCTCCGATTCCCGGTGCTCGGCGGCCAGTGCGTGCCGGAACGCGCGAACGATCCATGCCGGATGCGACTCGAGCGCGGACAGGCGGTCGTCCTCGTTGCGTGCGCGGTCCGCCACGCGCTGCCGCCAGACATCCGGTTTCACACGGGCGATCGACCGGAGCACGCCATTCGCGAAGCCGACAGCAGAACGCGATGCGGCGGAACGCACCAGCTCCACCGTCTCGTTCACGGCGGCGTGGCTCGGGGTGCGCAGCGTGAGCAGTTGGTGGCAGCCGAGGCGGAGAGCGTCGAGCACCGGCTCGTCGATGCGGTCGGTAGTACGGCCGGCGACGAGCTCGATGACCCGGTCGTAGTAGCCGAGCAGACGCAGCGTGCCGTACGTCAGCTCGGTGGCGAGCGCCGCATCCGAATGCGAAAGCCGGGCGCGCTCGAGGCGCACCGGCAGCAGCAGGTTCGCGTAGGCATCCGACTCGGCGACCGCTCTGAGCACGTCGAATGCAACGGAGCGAGCGGATGCCTGCCTGGCCGGTCGCTCGCTCACGACGCCGCCTCGGTGCGCGTGTCGCCCAGGTCGGCGCTCGTGCCTTCGGCCAGGCCGCGGAGCCAGTCGGGCGCCGCCATGGCCCGTTTTCCGGCCGGTTGAACCTTGACGAGCTCCAGCGGAGCCGTGCCGGTGCCGACGTGGGCGTGACCGGCCCGAAGCCGGAGCGCGCCCGGCGGGAGCGGCTCGGCCGCCGAGCGCGCGGCCGCCAGCACCTTCACCCGGGTGCCGTCGACCGTGAAGAACGCGCCGGGCTCAGGGGTGACGCCGCGCAGTCGCGCGTACACGGCACGGGCGTCGAGGGTGAGGTCGAGCCGCGCATCGTCCAGGGCGAGCTTCGGCGCGAGCGTGGGCTCCCCCGCCTGGGGCACTGGGACCGCCGTGCCGTCCGCGATACCGTCCACCACGTGCTCAACCAGTGCCGCGCCGGCCGTCGCGAGCGAGTCGAGCAGGTCGCCGGCCGTCTCGTCGGCGCCGATCGGCCGTTCCAGCGTGTCGTACACGTCTCCGGCGTCGAGCTCGGGAACCAGCCGGAACACCGCGGCCCCCGTGCGCTCGTCCCCAGCGATCAGGGCGCGTTGCACGGGCGCGGCGCCCCGCCACCTGGGCAGCAGCGAGAAGTGCAGGTTGATCCAGCCGTGCGCCGGCGCGGAGAGCAGCGGTTCGCGCACGAGGCCGCCGTACGCGACGACAACGCCCAACTCGGGTTCAGCATCCAGGATGCGTCCGGTCGCCGTCTCATCCAGCCGTGCCGTCTTCAGCACCTCGAGACTCAGCTCATCGGCTGCCTGCGCCACCGGAGACGGCGTGAGCACGCGTTTGCGGCCGAGCGGGGCATCGGGTCTGGTGACGACCATCGCCACGTCGTGGGGCCCGGAGGCCAGCGTCTGCAGCGTGGGGACCGCGGCGGTCGGGGTTCCGGCGAACACGATCCTCATCGGATGGGCGCTCCTTACGGGCTCGCGGCGGGCTGATGGCGGCTCACGAGAGTTCGGGGTCGTCGAGCCTGACTCTGAGTGTAGGCGGCGGTCGGTAGCCGCGATTGTCCCGCGGCTTCCGGCCCTTCGCCGCAGCACGCACGACCGCTGACCGGAGTGCCGCGGCGACGTCCGCACCGTGTGCGTAGTCGAAGCGCACGATCGCGCGAACCGCATCCGGATGCGCGCGAGCAGTTCGCGGCGCACCGGCGCGTTCGCCGTCGACGGACTGGTGCTCCGGAGTCGGCCCGAGCACGTCGATGAATGTACCCGGCTGGAGGGCGGCGATGGCGTCGCCGACCGACTTGGCCGTGCCGGTCACGGTCGCCACACGAACGGCCGGCGGGAACCGCAGCACACGGCGGTCGGCGAGTTGCTCAGCCGCGTAGGCCGGCTGTCGCCACGTCGCCAGGGCTTGGGCGAGCGGGCCGGCGACGCCCACGAGCACGACAGGCGCGCCCGGCGCCGCCAGGGCGGCCGCGTTCGACCACCAGCGCAGGCAGTCCTCCGCGACGTTCAGAGACTCGCGGGCGAGCATCCGGTCGCCGTCGAGCAGCAGAACGGCGCGGTATCCCCCTGACGCGACCGGTTCGGCGCCACGGGTCGCCACGATCAGAGCCGGCCGTTCGTCGACGGCCGTCACCCGGCGCTCTCCGTCGGAGACCACGACCCGAGTGCCGGGGAACGCACGTCCCAGCTCCTCCGCCGTGCGGGAGCTGCCGCGTGTGACGAGACGGACGCGCGTGCCTCCGCAGTGCGAGCACGCCCATCCGGTGGCGATGGCGCCGCACCATCGGCAGGAGGGCGCAGCGCCGGCCCGGTCGAGGCCGAGCGGTCCGCCGCAGCGACGGCACCTGGCCGCCTCTCGGCACTGTGCGCACGCCAGCACCGGGGCATAGCCGGGACGAGCCACCTGCACGAGCACCGGCCCCGTGGTCAGTCCTTCCGTGGCCGCGCGCCAGGCGCCGTCCGGTACCCGGGAAGGTGCGGCTTCGCCGGACTGTGCGGCGGTCACCACGACGCGGGGTGCGACTCGTGGTTCGGGCGAGAACGCGGTCAGCCAGCCCAGCTCCACTAGACGCTGCACCTCAAGGCCGCGCGTGTGACCGACGAACGCGAGCCCGCAGCCCTCCTCCTCCGCGCGGACCAGGGCGACGTCCCTCGAGTGCGCGTACGGCGCGAGGGGTTCGGCGTGCAGCGGATCGGAGTCGTCCCACAGCGCGATCAGACCGAGCCGGCTCGCCGGCGCATACACGGCCGAACGGTTGCCGATCACGACGACGGCGCGGGGCTCGAGGCAACGCAGGAACGCGCGGTATCGATCCTGGTTCGGTTGCGCTGCATCCAGCCGGGCGACGTCGTCCGATTCGACCAGCTCGGCCAGGGCGGCCTGGAGCTGGTCGAGGTCGCGGTAGTCGGGCACCGCCAGGATGGCGCTTCGCCCGGATGCGAGGCACCTGACAGCAAGCTGGGCGAGCGTCACGGCCCACCCGCCCACCCACTCGCCGCCTGTCGTGCGCGCCAGCCGCGGCACGGCATCCACCGCCACCCGTTCGCCGTCGTCCACGGCGCGACCCAGTTCGGGACGATAGCCGCGAACCTCCGGCGCCGCGCGCGACGGGACTGCGGCCGGATGCTCGCTCGCCAGCCACGCCTTCTCCACCCGCACCATGCGCGGCGGAACCGCCAGCCGCAGCACATCGCTCGCGCTGCCTGCCGAGCGATCGGCGACGCGGCGAGCCAGCCGTTCGACCTGCGGCGTGAGCACCTGGGCGGCGGAGACCACCGAGTCGAGCTCGCTCAGCTCGCCGTCGAAGTCGGCGTGGTCGGTGACCTCGACGAGATAGCCGTCGGCGAGCCTGCCCGCCGACCGCAGCGGAACCGTGACGCGCACGCCAGGAACGGCCTGCTCGCGCAGGCGCTCGGGAATGGCGTAGTCGAACAGCCGGTCGAGCTGAGGCAGTGGGGTGTCGACGATCACCCGCGCCACACGGGCTGCCGGCATCGCCGCTCCTAGATCCCGGCGGCCGACCGCAGCTCGTCGACGCGGTCCAGTCGCTCCCAGGTGAAGTCGGGCAGCTCCCGGCCGAAGTGCCCGTAGGTCGCGGTCTTCGCGTAGATCGGTCGCAGCAGATCGAGATCGCGGATGATCGCAGCGGGCCGCAGGTCGAACACCTCACGAATCGCCGAGGTGATGCGCTCGTCGGGAAGGTGTCCGGTGCCGAACGTCTCGACGTAGAGCCCCACCGGGGAGGCGGTCCCGATCGCGTAGGCGACCTGCACCTCCAGCCGGTCGGCCAGTCCGGCGGCGACGGCGTTCTTCGCCACCCAGCGCATCGCGTACGCGCCGGAACGGTCCACCTTCGACGGGTCCTTGCCGCTGAACGCTCCGCCGCCGTGCCTGGATGCCCCGCCGTACGTGTCGATGATGATCTTGCGACCGGTGAGCCCTGCATCGCCCTGCGGGCCGCCGATCTCGAAACGGCCGGTCGGGTTGATCAGCAGCTTGACGTCGCGCGAGTCGAGGTCGACCCGGTCCAGCACCGGCCGGATGACGTGCTCGGCCACCTCTGCCCGCAGCCTCTCCGTGGACACCGCGGGCGAGTGCTGGGTGGAGAGCACGACGGTGTCGATGGTGCGCGGCACGATGCCGTCGTACCCGACCGTCACCTGCGTCTTGCCGTCCGGGCGAAGGAAGTCCAGCTCGCCCGTCTTGCGCACCTCGGCGAGTCGCTCGGCGAGCCGGTGCGCTATCCAGATCGGCACCGGCATGAGCTCTGCGGTCTCGGTCGTCGCGTAGCCGAACATGATCCCCTGGTCGCCTGCGCCCTGGCGGTCGAGCAGGTCGACGGATGCCCCCTCGCGCGCCTCGTACGCGTCGTCGACGCCCTGCGCGATGTCGGGCGACTGGCCGCCGATCGAGATCGAGACACCGCACGACCGGCCGTCGAACCAGACGTCGGACGACGTATAGCCGATCGAGGTGATGATGTCGCGCACGATGGCGGGGATCTCGACGTATCCGCTTGTGGAGACCTCTCCGGCCACGTGCACCAGGCCCGTGGTCACCAGTGTCTCGACGGCGACGCGACTGTACGGGTCGACGGTGAGCAGGGCATCCAGGATGCCGTCGGAGACCTGGTCGCAGATCTTGTCGGGGTGACCCTCGGTCACCGACTCGGAGGTGAAGAGACGCAGAGATGTCACGAGTGCTCCAGCTGATCCTCAGGGCGCCTCTCGCACCTCGCATGCGGCGAAGCGCTCGGGAACGGCGCCCCTCGCCCCATCCACGTTCTGGTCGCGGGTCAGGCGGAGGTGATGACGTCGAGAATACGGTCGGCCACCGACGCCTTGGTGCCGGAGGCCTCCATCACTATATCGCCGCCGGAATCCAGCACGACGACCTCGTTGTGGTCGGTGGAGAACCCGGTGTGCCAGCCCACGTTGTTGATGACGAGGTAGTCGCAGCCCTTGCGCTGCAGCTTGCGCTTGCCCAGCTCGATCAGCGCCTGCGGGTCGCGCTCGGTCTCCGCCGCGAACCCCACCACGATCTGGTCGGGCTGCTTCGTGGCGGACAGTTCGGCGAGGATGTCGGGGTTCGCGACGAGCGAGAGCTCGAGCCCGTCGCCGACGTTCTCCTTCTTGATCTTCGCCTCGCTGGTGCTCTCCGGCCGGAAGTCGGCGACGGCGGCGGCCATCACCACGACGTCGGCATCCGCAGCGGCACCCGTCACGGCGCGCTGCAGCTCGAGGGCCGTCGACACCGTGCGCGTCTCCACCCCCTCGGGAGCCGGCACGTCAAGGTGCGCGGCGATCAGCACGACATCCGCTCCCCGGTCGCGGGCCGCGACGGCGATGGCGACACCCTGTTTGCCGCTGGAGCGGTTGCCGAGGAATCGCACCGGGTCGAGAGGCTCCCTGGTGCCTCCCGCGGTGATCACGATGCGGTGACCTGCGAGATCCCTGCGGCCCCGCGTCGCATCCTGTGCGGATCCGGCCCGGTCGCGCCGGCCCTGCTGCCGCGCCGCCAGCGCCATAGCGGCCGCCACGATCGCGTCCGGCTCCTCCATGCGGCCAGGGCCGGAGTCCGACCCGGTGAGCTGGCCGACGCCGGGCCCCACGACGGCGACGCCACGCAGGCGCAACGTTTGCACGTTCGCCTGGGTGGCGGGATGCCGCCACATCTCGCTGTGCATCGCGGGCGCGATGAGCACGGGCGCCTCGGTGGCGAGCACGGTGTTCGTCAGCAGGTCGTCCGCCAGCCCGTTCGCGAGCTTCGCGATGGTGTTGGCCGTGGCCGGGGCGATCACGACGAGGTCGGCGCGCTTGCCGATCCCCACATGACGCACCTCGGAGACGCCCTCATAGAGGTCGGTGTTGAGCGGGTTCCGGCTGATCGCCTCGAACGTGGGCGCGCCCACGAACCGCAGCGCGGCATCCGTCGCGATCACGTGCACGTCATGGCCGAGCAGCACGAACGAGCGGATGACCGACACCGCCTTGTACGCGGCGATGCCGCCGGTCACGCCGACGACGATCGTCAACGGCGTGCTCACGGCGGCACTCTCGCTCGCGCTCACTGAACGGCTGTCGCTCGACCGGCGATCACTCGTCGATGGGACGGCTGACGAGCTTGTCCTCGTTGATCTCGTGCAGCGCGACCGACAGCGGCTTGTCGTCGATCGTCGAGTCCACAAGCGGTCCGACGTTGTCGAACAGGCTGCCCTCGTGCAGGTCGGCGTAGTAGTCGTTGATCTGACGTGCGCGCTTCGACGCGAAGATCACCAGCGCGTACTTGGACTCGACGCGCGAAAGCAGCTCGTCGATCGGCGGGTCGATGATGCCCTTGGCTGCTGTTGACATGAATGCTCCTTCGATTGCGGCCGCTGGTCGTGCCCTGGCCACACGAGACGCTTGGTCTGCTGCGGAGGCGGGCTGACCTCGACGTTCAGCGACCGGATGACGTTGCGGCGCGACGCGACCGGCGCGCGCGCACCTGCATCAAGTCTACGACCTGAAGTGCAGCGTCGGCCACGGTGGTGTTCACCACCCGAGCATCGAACTCGTCCTGCGACGCCAGCTCGACCTTCGCGGTGGCCAGTCTGCGGTGCTGTTCCTCCTGCGACTCTGTGCCGCGGCCGATCAATCGGCGCACCAGTTCATCCCAGCTCGGCGGCGCGAGGAAGACGAGCACGGCATCCGGCATCGCCGCTCGCACCTGCCTTGCACCCTGAAGGTCGATCTCCAGCAGCACGCTTCGGCCATCGGCCAGTGCACGCTCGATGGGCGCCCGCGGTGTGCCGTAGCGATGGCTGTTGTGCACCGTCGCCCACTCGAGCAGTTCGTGGTCGGCGATCATGCGGTCGAACTCGGCGTCGTCGACGAAGTAGTAGTCGACGCCCTCGACCTCTCCGGGACGCGGGCGCCTCGTGGTCGCCGACACGGACAGCAGCACCTGCGGATAGTGCTCCCTGATGTGCCTGGCGACGGTGCCCTTGCCCACGGCCGTTGGTCCGGCCAGCACGGTGAGCCGGGTGCGGTGTCCGGCCGCTGGACGCTCGAACCGCTCGACGAGGAACTCGCGCAACCGGGTTCGCTGGTGCTTGCCGAGGCCGCCGAGCCGTTTGACGGGAGCGATCTCGAGGCGCGAGAGGATGTCAGCCGTCTTCGTCGCCCCGATGGCCTTGAGGCTCATCAAGAAGTCGGTGATGCGCAGCGTGCCTTCGGGCCCCCCGGGATCCGCCGTCGCCTTCTCGAGCACCTCGACGGGCGATCGCGCGCCCTTAGCGATGTCCGATTTCACGGCGGCGCGGGCTCGGCGGGCGGCCACCGCGGCGCGGGAGGCGGCGACGCGGTCGACCTCCGGCGGTCGGATGCGAGGAGAACGGAGAGCTGAGTCGGGCATGTCGTCAGATGATGCTGCGGCGCGGAATTGCCGTGCCGCCCGGTTGAAGGAGTACGGGATCAGACAAGGGCGGATCGCACCTCGGCGGCGCGCGAGGCGATGGTGTCGGTGAGACCGGAGGGACCGGCGGAGAGGATGCTGCGCGACTCGCTGACCACGAGCATCCGTGCGAGCTCGCCGTAGATCTCCGCGGCGTTCTCGTAGCGGGCACCCTGATGGCCGAAGCCGGGAGCGAGCACGGGCAGCGCCGGCTCCACCGGGGAGGTGAGGTCGATGCCGAACGTGGACAGGTCGAGCGTGGCGCCCAGCACGACGCCGATCGGACCGATCGTCTCGCCGATCGCCGCGTTCTGCTTCGTCACATCATCGATGATGGCACGGGCCACCGACCGTCCCGAATCCGCATCGCGGGAGCGCTGGATGACAGCCGCTTCCGGATTGCTCGTCGCCGCGAGCACGAAGAGCCCCTTGCCGGATTCCGCCGCGAGACGGATCGGTGCGGCGAGAGATCCGACGCCCTGGAAGGCCGAGATCGTCATCGCGTCGGCCTCCAGCGGCGCCCCGGGAGTGAGCCACGCCTGGCCGTACGCTTCGACGCTGGTGCCGACGTCGCCGCGCTTCACATCGGCGATGACCACGAGACCGGCAGCACGGGCGGCGGCGAGGACCCGCTCGAGGGCGGCATAGCCCGCTGAGCCGAATCGTTCGAAGAACGCCACCTGCGGCTTCACGATCCCCGCACGGCCCGCGGCCGCCTCCACGACGCGAAGGCCGAGCTCGAGCGCGCCGGCCGCGTCGTCGGTCAGACCCCAGTCGGCCAGCAGGTAGGAGTGCGGGTCGATTCCGACGCACAGCGGTCCGTGCGCCCGGATCGCGGCGCTCAGCCGCTCGCCGAAGCCACCGCTCGTCGCGGCGGCGTGCGCGGTCGGCGCGGTCGGTGCGGTCTCGGTCACGCCCGCTCCGCCCTGTCGATCGCATACTGCTGGAGCGATCTCACGTCGAAGCCCTCCCGGATCGCGTCGATCGATGCGACCGCGGCGCTCAGCTCGGCGATGGTGGTGAACAGCGCGATGTCCGCGGCGACCGCAGCCGCGCGGATCTCGTAGCCGTCCGCCCTTGCTGAGCGTCCGCTCGGTGTGTTGACGACGACGTCGATCTCGCCGCTGTTGATCAGGTCGACGATGCTCGGCTCGTCACCCTCCGGCTCCTCGCTGAACTTGCGCACCTTCTCGGTCGCGATGCCGTTGCGGGCGAGCACCTCCGTCGTGCCCTCCGTCGCCACCAGCTTGTAGCCCTGCTGCGTGAGACGGAGCGCCGGCAGCACGATGGACCGCTTGTCCCGGTCGCTGACCGAGACGAAGACCGTGCCGCTCAGCGGCATCCCGCCGTACGCCGCCGTCTGGCTCTTGGCGAACGCCCGCGGGAAGTCGCGGTCGATGCCCATCACCTCACCGGTGGAGCGCATCTCGGGTCCGAGCACGGAGTCGACCATCTGGCCGTCGCGGGTGCGGAAGCGCTTGAACGGCAGCACGGCCTCCTTCACCGAGATCGGCGCGTCGAGGGGAACCACCGAGCCGTCCTGCGCCGGCAGCAGGCCGGCATCCTTCAGTCCGGCGATCGACTCGCCCACCATGATGCGGCTGGCCGCCTTCGCGAGCGGGATGCCCAGCGCCTTCGAGACGAACGGCACCGTCCGGCTGGCGCGCGGGTTGGCCTCCAGCACGTAGAGCACGCCAGCCGCGATGGCGAACTGCACGTTCAGCAGGCCCCGCACGCCGATGCCCTGCGCGATCTTCAGTGTCGCCTCGCGCACGCGGTCGATCTCCGCGCGGCCGAGCGTGACGGGCGGCAGTGTGCAGCTGGAGTCCCCCGAGTGGATGCCCGCCTCCTCGATGTGCTCCATGACGCCGCCGATGTAGAGCTCGTCTCCGTCGTACAGCGCGTCCACGTCGATCTCGGTGGCGTCGTCGAGGAAGCGGTCGACGAGCAGCGGATGCCCAGGGCCGATGATGGCCTGGTCCGCTACGCGCTCGAAGTAGTCCTCCAGTGAGGGCGAGTCGTAGACGATCTCCATGCCGCGTCCGCCGAGCACGTAGCTCGGGCGCACGAGAACCGGGAACCCGATCTCGGCCGCCACGGCCTGGGCACCGGCGACGTCGTACGCCGTTCCATTGCGCGGTGCGAGCAGTCCGGCGTTCTCCAGGATCTCGGCGAACAGGCCGCGCTCCTCCGCCAGGTCGATGGCGCTCGGCGATGTGCCGAGGATCGGCACGCCAGCGGCCTCCAGGCCCTTCGCGAGGCCCAGCGCCGTCTGGCCGCCGAGCTGCACGACGACGCCGACGAGCTCGCCGGACTGCGACTCGGCGTGGATGACCTCGAGCACGTCCTCCAGCGTGAGCGGCTCGAAGTAGAGCCGGTCGCTGGTGTCGTAGTCGGTGGAGACGGTCTCCGGGTTGCAGTTGATCATGATCGTCTCGAACCCGGCGTCGTGCAGCGCGAACGAGGCGTGCACGCACGAGTAGTCGAACTCCACGCCCTGTCCGATGCGGTTCGGGCCGGAGCCGAGGATGACCACCTTGCGCTTGTCGCTCGGCTCCACCTCGGTCTCGCTGTCGTAGCTCGAGTAGTGGTACGGCGTGAGGGCCGGGAACTCGCCGGCGCAGGTGTCCACCGTCTTGTACACCGGGCGCACGCCGAGGATGTGCCGCACCTCGCGCACCTCGGCCTCGCCGAAGCCGCGCAGCTGGCCGATCTGGGCATCCGAGAAGCCGTGATCCTTCGCCAGGAGCATCGTCTCGGTGTCGAGCATGCCGGCGCGCGCGATCTCGTCCGCGACCTCGTTGATCAGCACGATCTGGTCGAGGAACCACGGGTCGATGCCGGTGGCGATGTAGGCATCCTCGACGCTCGCGCCCTTGCGCAGAGCCTGCTGCACGGTGACGATCCGGCCGTCCGTCGGAGTGACGGATGCCCGGAGCAGCTCTTCGACGCTCCGCGGCTCCTCGCCCCAGTGGAACGACGACCCGTTCTTCTCCAGCGACCGCAGCGCCTTCTGCAGGGCGCTGGTGAAGCTGCGGCCGATGGCCATCGCCTCGCCGACCGACTTCATGGTCGTGGTCAGCGTGGTGTCGGCCGCCGGGAACTTCTCGAACGCGAACCGCGGAACCTTGACGACCACGTAGTCCAGGGTCGGCTCGAAGCTCGCCGGTGTGACCTTCGTGATGTCGTTCGGGATCTCGTCGAGCCGGTAGCCGATGGCCAGCTTCGCCGCGATCTTCGCGATCGGGAAACCGGTCGCCTTCGACGCTAGCGCGCTCGACCGGGAGACCCGGGGGTTCATCTCGATGACGATGACGCGGCCGTCCTCCGGGTTCACCGCGAACTGGATGTTGCAGCCGCCGGTGTCGACGCCGACGGCGCGGATGATGTCGATGCCGATGTCGCGCAGCCGCTGGTACTCGCGGTCGGTGAGCGTGAGGGCCGGTGCGACCGTGATCGAGTCGCCGGTGTGCACGCCGACCGGGTCGACGTTCTCGATGGAGCAGACCACGACCGTGTTGTCAGCCGTATCGCGCATGAGCTCGAGCTCGTACTCCTTCCAGCCGAGGATCGACTCCTCCAGGAGAACCTCGTGCGTCGGCGAGTCGTGCAGACCGGCGCCGGCGATGCGGCGCAGGTCGTCCTCGTCGTACGCGAATCCGGATCCGAGGCCGCCCATCGTGAAGCTGGGGCGCACGACGAGCGGATACCCGAGCTCCTCGGCGCCGGCGAGCACCTCGTCCATGGTGTGGCAGATGCGGGAGGCCGCGACATCCGCGCCGCACTCGATCACGAGCTCCTTGAAGACCTGGCGGTTCTCGCCCTTCTCGATGGCGTCGACGTTCGCGCCGATCAGCTCGACGCCGTACTTGTCGAGCGTGCCCGCCTTGAACAGCGCCATCGCGGCGTTGAGCGCGGTCTGACCGCCGAGTGTCGGCAGGATGGCGTCCGGCTGCTCCTTGGCGATGATCGTCTCGATCACGTCGGGCGTGATGGGCTCGACGTACGTGGCGTCGGCGAAGTCCGGGTCGGTCATGATCGTCGCCGGGTTCGAGTTGACCAGGATGACGCGCACGCCTTCCTCGCGCAGAACTCGGCACGCCTGGGTGCCCGAGTAGTCGAACTCGCACGCCTGGCCGATCACGATCGGGCCGGACCCGATCACGAGAACGCTGGAGATGTCGTCGCGCTTGGGCATCAGTTGCCTTCCTTCTGCTGGCGTGCGACGACCATGTCGCGGAATCGGTCGAACAGGTAGTTCGCATCGTGCGGGCCGGCCGCCGACTCGGGGTGGTACTGCACGCTGAACGCGGGGATGTCCAGGCAGTTCAGGCCCTCGACGACGTTGTCGTTGAGGTCGTAGTGGCTCACCTCGACGCGGCCGAATCCTGCGGCCGACTCGCTGACCTCGCCGAGCGGGGCGTCGACCGCGAACCCGTGGTTGTGCGCGGTGATCTCAACCCGTCCCGTGGCGCGGTCGAGCACCGGCTGGTTGATGCCGCGGTGACCGAACGGCAGCTTGTAGGTGCCGTATCCGAGCGCGCGGCCGAGCAGCTGGTTGCCGAAGCAGATGCCGAAGTACGGAACGTCGTTGCGCAGCACCGTGCGCAGCAGGTCGACGTGCTGGTCGGATGCCGCGGGGTCGCCCGGTCCGTTCGAGTAGAACAGGGCGCTCGGCTGAAGCGCCATGATGTCGTCCGCTGTGGCCGTCTCGGGCAGGACGACGACGTCGAAGCCCCGCTCGGCCAGGTAGTTCAGCGTGCTGGTCTTGACCCCGAGGTCGAGCACGGCGACGGATCCGATCCGGTCGCCCTGCGCCGGGATCGTGTACTGCTCCGGCGTCGAGACGACAGAGGAGAGGTTCAGCCCGCGCATGTCGGCGCCGCCGCGCACCAGGTCGAGCTGCTCGGGTGCGCTGAGCGAGGCATCCGCGCCGGAGAAGATGCCAGCGCGCATGGCGCCCGCCGACCGCAGATGCCTGGTGACGGCGCGGGTGTCGATGCCGCTGATGCCGACGACGCCGTTCTCGGCGAGGTCGTCGTCGAGGCTGCGCTGGGATCGGAAGTTCGAGACGATGCGTGCGGGCTCCCGCACGGCGAACCCGGCGACCCAGATGCGTTTCGACTCCATGTCGGCGTCGTTCATGCCGGTGTTGCCGATGTGCGGCGCGGTCATGAGCACGATCTGGCCCGCGTAGGACGGATCGGTCAGCGTCTCCTGGTAGCCGGTCATGCCGGTGGCGAAGACGGCCTCGCCGAGGGTGCGACCGAGTGCGCCGTATCCGCGGCCCTCGTACCGAGTGCCGTCTTCCAGCACGAGCACCGCCGGTTCGCGGCGTGCGGCGACGGCGCCCTGCGACGGTGCAGCCGGCTCGACGCGTGGTGCGCCCGGCGCACCGGTCACGGCCCCGTGCTCCTGGCGGTACTCTTGCGTGGTCTCATCCGTCACGCCCGCGTTGCTCACGGCGTCTGCGTTCTCTGTGGCTTCTGCGCTTTTCGCGGCGTCTGCGCTCTCGGCGGCTTCTGCGGCTTCTGCGGCGAACTCTTCGTCTGACATGTCAGGCCTCGCTTCCGGTGGTCGTATCGGGGGCGACGTCGTCGGCGCCGGGTGTGCTGTTCCGCTGCGGCGCGAGCGAGCGGATGCTCGCGACGAGCCGTTCCTGCTCCGTCGCGTCTGCGGTGCGCAGGTAAGTGTCGATGATGGTGCCGCCGGCATCCGTCGCCGCGCGCTCGCTTCCGCTGCGCCAGGCGACGAGCACGAGTCCGTCGTGCTCCACGGTCCGGTCGATCGTCCACGTGGCGGTTCCTGCCCCGAGGATCGCGTCGGCGGTGATCGCCACGCTCCTCTCCCCGGGTGCCGTGATCGTTACTCCACCGGTCGAGACGGTCACCGTCGCGTTCGCGCGGAAGGCGAGCCCGGGCACGACGACGCGATCGAGCGGGCGATCGTGGTGGGTGCTTCCCACGTGCAGCGCCGTGACCGTGAGGAGTGTCTCCCCTGGCTCGGTCAGTGCGGACGGAACCAAGATCGACGAGTCGCGCCGCGCGCGGCGGCGCCAGCCGATCCACATGCCCACGAAGATGAGCACGACGACGATCGCGATGAGGGCTGTGGGCCAGAGCTTATCCATGCAGCGCCTCCGCCCGATCAGCCTGGGACGCCGCCTCGGCGGCGAGGCGGGCTGCCTCGTCCACGTCGATCAGGGCGCCCTCCCGAAGAATGGCTGTGCCGTCGTGGAACGTCCAGGCGACGCGCCCCGGCAGTTCGCGGCCGAGGTAGGGCGAGTTGACGCCCTTGCCGGCCAGCCTGTCCACGCCGAAGACGCTGCTCGAGTTCGGGTCGTACAGCGTGAGGTCGGCGCGCGACCCGGTGGCCACGGGCATCCCGCGATCCACGCGTCCGATCCGGGCGGGCGTGTGGGACATCACGCGAGCGACGTCCGCCCAGTCAAGGAGTCCCGTGGCCACGACCGCCTGATGCACGACGCTCAGCGCCGACTCGAGGCCGACCATGCCGTTGGCGGCGGCATCCCACTCGCAGTCCTTCGCCTCGATCGGGTGCGGCGCGTGGTCCGTCGCGACGATGTCGATCGTGCCGTCCGCCAGCGCCTCGCGCAGCGCGTGTACGTCCTCGTCGCGTCGGAGCGGCGGGTTCACCTTGTAACGAGCGTCGTATCCGGCTACGAGGTCTTCGGTGAGCAGCAGGTGGTGCGGAGTCGCCTCCGCGGTGACGTCGATGCCTCGCGCCTTCGCCCACCGGATGATGTCGACGGAGCCCGCTGTGGACACATGGCACACGTGCAGCCGGCCGCCCACGTGCTCGGCCAGCAGCACGTCGCGGGCGATGATCGACTCCTCGGCGACAGCGGGCCAGCCGGCGAGACCGAGCGTGCCGGAGAGCGCGCCCTCGTTCATCTGCGCCCCGATCGTGAGCCGGGGTTCCTGCGCGTGCTGGGCGATCACGCCGTCGAACGCCTTGACGTACTCCAGGGCGCGGCGCATGAGCAGCGGATCGGCCACGCACAGGCCGTCATCGGAGAAGACCCGAACCCGGGCTCGGGATGCCGCCATCGCGCCGAGCTCAGCGAGCCGCTCCCCCGCGAGCCCCACCGTGACCGCGCCGATGGGCTGCACGGTCGCGTAGCCGGCGGCACGACCGAGCGTCAGCTCCTGCTCCACGACGCCCGCGGTGTCGGCGACCGGGGACGTGTTCGCCAACGCGAACACCGTGGTGTAGCCGCCGACGGCAGCGGCGCGGGTTCCGGTGAGCACCGTCTCGCTCTGCTCGAAGCCGGGCTCTCGCAGGTGGGTGTGAAGGTCGACCAGGCCGGGAAGGGCGATCAGGCCGGAGGCATCGATGTGCGTGGCATCCTTCGCCCCGTCGCGGGCATCCGTGCCGACCGTCAGCACGTCGTCGGCGACGAGGATGTCCGCACTCGAGCCGTCGACGAGCGTCGCGCTCTCGATGAAGAACCGTTCGCGTGACACCTAACCGACCTCCCGATCGCCCGACAGCAGCAGATAGAGCGCAGCCATGCGCACTGAGACGCCGCTTGCGACCTGGTCGCGCACCAGCGAGCGCGGCGAATCGGCGGCTGCGGCGGAGATCTCCAGACCTCGGATCATCGGGCCCGGATGCATCACCATCGTATCCGGCCGCAACCTGGCCAGACGCTCGGCGTCGAGGCCCCAGGTGCGCGAATACTCGCGGGTGTTGGGGAAGAACGCGGCGTTCATCCGCTCCGCCTGGATGCGCAGCATCATCACCACGTCGGGATCGTCCGCGATCGCCGCGTCGAGGTCGTAGCCGATCTCGGCGGGCCACTGCGCCGTGTCGACGGGCAGCAGCGTCGGGGGCGCCACGAGCGTGACGTGGGCGCCGAGCGTGTCGAGCAGCCACACGTTCGAGCGCGCGACGCGGGAGTGCAGGATGTCCCCCACGATGACCACGCGCAGGCCCGCGAGGTCCTTGCCGCGGCTGGCTGCGCCGTGCAGCCGCTTGCGCATGGTGAAGGCATCCAGCAGCGCCTGCGTTGGATGCTCGTGAGTGCCGTCGCCCGCGTTGAGGATGCCCGCGTCGATCCAGCCGCTGGAGGCGAGCGTGTGCGGCGCGCCCGAGGCGGAGTGCCGCACGACGACGGCGTCGGCCCCGATGGCCGCGAGCGTCTGCGCGGTGTCCTTCAGGCTCTCACCCTTGGACACGCTCGAGCCCTTGGCGCTGAAGTTGATGACATCGGCGGACAGCCGCTTGGCGGCGGCCTCGAACGAGATGCGGGTGCGTGTCGAGTCCTCGAAGAACAGGTTCACGACGGTCTTGCCGCGCAGGGTCGGGAGCTTCTTGACCTCGCGAGTGGAGACATCCGCCATGTCTTCGGCGACGTCCAGGATGCCCACGGCCGTGTCGCGGTCCAGGTCCCGGGTGGAGAGCAGGTGCCGCATCAGCGCTCGCCCTCCTCGCCCGCACCCGCACCGGCGGTTTCCGTGACGGCGTCGGACGCCGCGTCTCCGTCGATGGTGACCGCGTCTTCGCCGTCCACCTCGATGATGCGCACGTTGATGCGTTCCCTGGTCGAGCTCGGCAGGTTCTTGCCCACGAAGTCGGCGCGGATCGGGAACTCGCGGTGCCCCCTGTCGACCAGAACGGCCAGTCGCACAGCCCTTGCGCGGCCGAGATCGCTGAGCGCGTCGAGCGCCGCCCGGATGGTACGTCCGGAGAACAACACGTCGTCGATCAGCACGACCGTCTTGCCGTCGATCGAGACCGGCACGCTCGTCGGCGAAGGCGCCCTGGTCGGATGCTTCGCGAGGTCGTCCCGGTACATCGTCACGTCGAGCGACCCCACCGGCGGCGTCGCGCCATCTTCGATGCGGGCGATCGTGGCACCGATACGCTCGGCAAGCGCTACTCCCCGCGTCGGGATGCCGAGAAGCACGAGATCCGCCGATCCCCGGTTGGACTCCAGGATCTCGTGAGCGATCCGAGTCAACGCCCGGGCGATGTCAGCCTGCTGCAGCACGGTGCGTGCCGTCATGCCGACCCCCTTCCCCGCCTCACAGGACGGCCTTAAAGGTTGCCAAACTCGCACAAGCCTATCAGGGGTACGGGGCGGTAATCGCGCACCCTTCGAGTGGTCGTTCGCGCTACAGCTATCGGCATCCGCCACACGAATGTTCTGTAGCGGATGCCGATAGGTGTAGCTGATGCCGATAGGTGTAGCGGATGCGAGTTCGACGACGGGGAGTGCTCCCCCCGGCGCTGGATCGCTTCCTACTCCGCTCAGCGTCATGTCACGGCGCTCCTGCAGGCATCACGGGACCACGCCAGGTCGCGCGAGACCTTGTGCCGCTACTTGCCGCCCTTGGCGATGAACGCGAGAAGCGCCTTCGTGTCCGTGATGTCGCCGCTGTACTGGTGCCCGTTCACGAGCACCGTCGGAGTTCCCTTGATCGTCTTGATGTCGGCGCCGGGGATCGGTCCGTTCAACGCGTTCTGCGTGTTCTGCGTCAGCCAACTCGCATACCGGTGCGACGTGATGCACGAATCGGCGGATGTCGCGCCCACGCCGTGCGCCAGCGACTTCAGCTTCGCGTCGGTCAGGCCGGAGGATCCCTCCTCGGGCTGATCCGTGTAAAGCGCCGAGAGGTACGTGAGGGTCGCCTTCGGGTCGGATGCCGCCACGCACGTGAGCGCGCTGCCGGCCCGCGACGAGTAGTTCGTGCCCTGCGAGTCCGGGTCGAGGAAGTTCAGCGGATGCACGCGCAATGTGATCGTGCCGTCGTTCACCTTCTGCGCGAGCGAGCGGCCGTTGGCCCGCTCGAACTCCCCGCAGTACGGGCACATCGGGTCGATGTACGTGTCGACGATCGTCTTGCCGTCACCCACGACGAGGGCTCCCTTGTCGAAGTCCGCGGCACCGGTCACACCGGTCGGCACTGCCGCAGCGCTCGGGCTGTGGCTCGTCGAGGCGGCAGGCGACGCAGAGCATGCGGCGAGCACCGTTGCGACGGCGGCGATGAGCACCGCGGCGCCGATACGCCGGGCGAGCGATCGTCTCATGCGGGAGCTTTCCTCACGTTGTGGGCCGGCGGACGGCATCCGTTGCGGATGTCGTCAATGCGCGACGGCTGTACCGATCTTGGCCAGCAGGCCGTTCACGAACTTGGCGGAGTCGTCCGTCGAGAGGATGGTGGCCTGTTCGACCGCCTCGGAGATCGCGACACCGTCTGGGATCGACGGGTTGTGCAGCAGCTCCCACACGCCCATCCGGAGGATCGCGCGGTCGACGGCGGGCATCCGATCCAGCGTCCAGCCCTGGGCATAGGTCTGGATGAGCTCGTCGATCTCGTCGCTGTGGTCGATGACGCCGTCGACGATCTCGCGCGCATACAGCCACGACGCTTCACGCGCCGGCTCCTGTGCGGCTCGCTCCGCCTCAGCCGCCAGCGCGCGGGCGAAAGGGATGCCTCGCACGTCAGCGCTGTACAGGATGTCGATGGCGCGCTTGCGCGCCTTGCTTCTGGCGCTCATTCCGTCGCAGGCACCTAGTCGTTGACGCGGCCGAGGTACTCGCCGGTTCGCGTGTCGACCTTGACCTTCGTGCCGGTCTCCAGGAACAGCGGAACTTGGATCTGGTAGCCGGTCTCGACGGTCGCGGGCTTGGTGCCGCCGGTCGAGCGGTCGCCCTGCAGGCCAGGCTCCGTGTAGGTGATCTCGAGAACGACGGATGCCGGCATCTCGACATACAGCGGGTTGCCGTTGTTCGTCGCGATGGTGACGTTCTGGTTCTCCAGCATGAAGTTCGCCGCGTCGCCGACGATGGTGCCGGGCACGGTGAACTGGTCGTAGTCGCTGGTGTCCATGAACACGAAGCCGTCACCGTCGCTGTACAGGTACTGGTACTCGCGGCGATCGACGTTCTCGAATTCGAGCTTGGTCCCCGCATTGTAGGTGCGGTCGACGACCTTGCCGCTGACGACGTTCTTGAGCTTGGTGCGTACGAACGCGCCGCCCTTGCCCGGCTTGACGTGCTGGAACTCGATCACGGTCCAGAGCTGGCCGTCGATGTTGAGGACGGCGCCATTGCGGATGTCGGCGGTGTCGGATGCCATGCGTGAAGATCCTTCGAGGGGTAGGAAAGAGGAAGCCGGACGGTCAAGGCGCCCAGAAGGCGCCGACCATCAGCCGATTCTATCGGGTGCGACGGCGGGAGTTCGCTTGGAACGGATGTCAGCCGTCGGCTCGACCCGCGATCACTTCGACGAGCTTCGAGACGGCGATGGCGTACCCGGGCACGCCCTCTCCGATCACGTGCACGGCCGACACGTCTCGCACATACGAGAAGCGACGGAACTCCTCGCGTGCGTTGACGTCGGAGATGTGCACCTCGGCGACCGGCAGCGCGACGCTGGACAGCGCATCCCGTAGCACGACGGACGTATGCGTCAGGCCGCCCGGGTTGATCACGATGCCGGCGCAGTCCTCTCTGGCGGCATGTATCGCATCGATCAGCACACCCTCGTGGTTGCTCTGCACGGCACGCACCTCGAATCCGTGCTCGGCTGCAGTGCGCTCCACGAGTGAGACGACGTCGGCGAGGCTTTCGCTGCCGTAGATCTCCGGCTGTCGAACCCCGAGCAGGTTGAGGTTCGGGCCGTTCACCAGCAGCAGCCGTCGAGGGATGTTCTCGGTCACGAGCCGATCTCCTGATAGGCGGCGAACAGCAGGCTGGGGTCGGGCGCCTGCATGATGGTCGGGCGGGCGATGTCGTCGAGCACGATGAACCGCAGCGTGTTCCCGCGCGTCTTCTTGTCGCGCCGCATGGTCGCCAGCAGTGTCTCCCAGCGGCCGGCCGGGTACGTGATGGGCAGGGTGAGGGAGGTGAGGATGCTCCGGTGACGGTCGACGACGTCGTCGTGCAGTCGGCCGCTGAGCCTGGCGAGCTCCGCCGCGAAGACCATGCCGACGGACACGGCGGCCCCGTGCCGCCACTGGTACCTCTCGGTGTGCTCGATGGCGTGCCCGAGCGTGTGTCCGTAGTTGAGGATCTCCCGCAGTCCCGCCTCGCGGAAGTCCTCGCTGACGACCTTCGCCTTCATGTCGATGGCGAGCTCCACGTTGCGGCGGAACACGGGGCTGTGCGGATCGGTCGAGCCGTCCAGGTCACGCTCGACGTTGTCGAGGATCTCCGGCGCCCAGATGAACCCGGCCTTCACGACCTCCGCGTATCCAGCCAGCACGTCGTTGCGGGGAAGCGCCTCGAGCGTGTCGAGGTCGCAGAGCACTCCGACCGGTGCGTAGAACGCGCCGACGAGGTTCTTGCCCTCTGCCGTGTTGATCCCGGTCTTGCCCCCGATGGCGGCATCCACCATGCCGAGCACGGTGGTCGGGATCTGCACGAGCTTGACGCCGCGTAGCCAGGTGGCGGCGACGAAGCCGGCGAGATCCGTGGCGGCGCCTCCCCCGAAGCCGATCACGGCGTCGCTGCGGGTGAAGTCCGCCTGCCCCATGATCTGCCAGCAGAACGCGGCGACCTCGACGCGTTTGGCGGCCTCCGCGTCGGGGATCTCCGCCAGCAGCACCTCATAGCGGTCGGTCAGGCTCTCGCGCAGCTCGGCCGCGGCCGCCGCCAGGGTGGGCTGATGCACGATCAGCACGCGCCGCACGTCGGGGCCGAGCAGTTCGCCCGTCCCGAAGCGGATGCCTCGTCCCACCCGGATGCCGTACGCGTTCGCTCCGGACACCTCCAGCAGCGTGGTCTCCGATTCCGGTTCGCCGGCTGCGCTGTCCTGAATCATGCGTCCTTCCGTTCCGCTCGTTCGCACCACGCGGCGATCTCCTCCACGATCGTGGAGATCGGGCGCCGCGAGGTGTCCGCCCGGTAATCGGCGAGCGACTCGTAGAGCGGCATCCGCTTCGCCACGAGCGCTTGCCAGGACTCGAGCCCCTGCACGAGCGGTCGCTTGCCGTCGTCGATGCGGGCGGCGACCGCTTCCGGGCTGACCGTCAGTAACACGACGCTCGTGCGCTTGAGGTCGTCTTGCGTGCGTTCATCCAGTACCGCTCCCCCGCCGACGGAGACGACGCCGCCTGTCGCGAGCGCATGGACGACGGCGTCGCGCTCCAGTGCGCGGAACGCCGGTTCGCCCCGATCGGCGAAGATCTGAGCGATTGGGCCGTGTTCGCGCACGATCGCCGCGTCCGTGTCGATGAACGGCACGCCGAGTCTCCGGGCGAGCCGCTTGCCGATCCTGCTCTTGCCTGCGGCGGGCGGCCCGATGAGAACGACGGTCACGCGCGCACGGTCTCGGTGTGCAGGGCGGCAGGGATCGCGTCGAGGTAGGCGCGCAGGTTGCGCCGCGTCTCGGGCAGCGAGTCGCCGCCGAACTTCTCGAGCACGGCGTCCGCCAGCACGAGAGCCACCATCGCCTCGGCGACGACACCGGCCGCAGGAACCGCACACACGTCGGAGCGCTGGTGGTGCGCGGGAGCGGCGTCGCCCGTCGCGATGTCGATCGTGCGCAGGGCGTGCGGAACCGTCGCGATCGGCTTCATGCCGGCCCGGACTCGCAGCAGCGAGCCCGTGGTCATGCCGCCTTCGGTGCCCCCGGCCTTGTCACTCGTGCGGGAGATGGTCGAACCATCGGTCACGAGCTCGTCGTGAGCGGCCGATCCGCGGCGTCGCGTGGTCTCGAATCCGTCGCCGACCTCGACGCCCTTGATGGCCTGGATGCTCATCAGCGCCTGCGCCAGCCGCCCGTCGATCCTGCGGTCCCAGTGCACGTGCGAGCCGAGTCCGGCCGGAACCCCGTACACCAGCACCTCGACGACTCCGCCGAGCGTGTCGCCGTCCTTGTGCGCGGCATCCACCTCGGCGACCATGAGCGCGGACGTCGCTGCGTCGAAGCAGCGCAGCGGATCCGCATCGAGCGCGTCGACATCGGACGGCTTCGGCAGCGGCGCGTCCTCCGGCACGCGCACCGGCCCGATCGCCAGCGTGTGGCTCACCGTCGTGATGCCGAGCTCCGCGAGGAACGACTTCGCCACGGCGCCGAGCGCGACGCGGGCGGCGGTCTCGCGTGCGCTCGCGCGTTCCAGGACGGGGCGGGCCTCGTCGAACCCGTACTTCTGCATGCCGACCAGATCGGCGTGTCCTGGACGCGGCCTGGTGAGCGCGGCCCCGCGGCCCGTCGCGAGCTTTTCGGCGTCGACCGGTTCGGGGTTCATCACGTCGACCCACTTCGGCCACTCGGTGTTGCCGATGCGCAGCGCGATCGGGCTGCCCATGGTGAGGCCGTGCCGGACTCCGCCGGAGATTGCGAGCTCGTCCTGCTCGAACTTCATGCGCGCACCGCGCCCGTACCCGAGCTTGCGGCGCGCGAGATCGGCGCGAACGGCATCCAGGGAGACGGGCACGCCGGCCGGCAGTCCCTCCAGAATGGCCACCAGTTCAGGGCCGTGCGATTCTCCTGCGGTGAGCCAACGAAGCATGCGTCAATTCTGGCATGCACGCACAGGCCGACTGGCCACAGGACGAGGCGTAGGCGTCCGGGTCAGAGTGGGCGGCCGGACGCGTCGAGCCCCACGGCGTCGAGCATCGCGGCGAGCACGCGCGCCTCGTCGGGAAGCTCGAGCTCCGGATCCCCCGCCACGAAGATGCGCACCTGCAGAAGTGCCTGGTGCACGAGCATCGCGAGGCCCGAGAGCACGTTCGGGACGGCATCCGCGTCGCTCGCAATAGCGCTCCATTCGGACACGAGGCTGGTCGGCCACGGGTCGTAGGCGACGTCGAACAGCAGGATGCCCTCCCGTGCCGCCTGCGCCACGGCGTCCCCGTGCACCAGCCGCTTGGCTGTGCCGTCCGCGCCGGCATGCCCGGGAAGGGTGCTGACGACCAGGTCCGGCCTCTTCGCGACCGGGTCGTCGAAGCGCGCCACGCGTGCTCGGAGCCCGACGGATGCGCCCAGCCCGACGAGATGCTCGGCGCGGACCGGCTCGCGCACCTGAACCACGACGTCGGACGCGCCGAGCTCGGCGGCGGCAACGAGGGCAGAGGCCGCCGTCGCACCGCCTCCCCAGATCAGCACGGATCGCGCGGACGATGTTCCGGCGGCGGCCAGTGCGCGCACGATGCCGGAGACGTCCGTGTTGAAACCGTGCAGTACCCGTTCGCCGTTCTCCTGGTCGAACAGGATCGTGTTGGCCGCTCCGGTGATCCGCGCCGTCTCGTCGAGTGTCGCCACGAGGGGAAGCACCGACTGCTTGAGCGGCATGGTCAGCGAGAGCCCGCGCCAGGCATCCGACCTGCTGTGCACGAAGCCGGCGAGCTCATCGGCCGCCACCTGTGCGCGCCCGTACCTCCAGGGCAGCTCGAGCACGTGGTATGCCGCGCCGTGCAGGTCGGGCGACTTCGAGTGCGCGATCGGCGAGCCCAGCACGGCCAGCTCGCGCACCCCGTCACTTGCAGTAAGCATCGTTCGCCGGGCTCGCGTTGCACCAGTCCTGAAGCTGTTGAACGGCCTGCTCGTGCTGCTGCTCGGTCTCCGAGAAGACGGTCTCTCCGGTCTTCAGGTTCACCGCCACGAAGTACAGCCACGGCCCGGGCGTGGGGTTCAGCGCGGCCTTGATCGCGTCGTCTCCCGGGTTCGAGATCGGTCCCACCGGCAGACCCTGGTGCACGTACGTGTTGTACGGGTTCGAGGCGTCCGCGCGCTGAGCATCCGTGGTGAACACGGTCTTCACGCCGGCGCCGTACGCCACCGTCGCGTCGGATTGCAGATCCATGCCCTGGTCGAGCCGGTTCTGGAACACCCTCGCCACCTTGCCCATGTCGGCGACGCTTCCCGCCTCCTTCTGCACGATGGAGGCGAGGATGACCGTGTTGTACCGCTTGTCGGCGGGCACGCCGTCTGCGTCCAGCGCCTGGAACGAGCGATCGACCAGCGTCTTGATCACGGTCTTCGCATCGACTCCCGGGTCGAACGTGTAGGTCGCGGGGAACAGGAATCCGTCGAGGTTCGGCGCCTGCGCCGGGAGCCCGAAGTCGGCGGGCTTGGCGGCCGCCTGAAGGTCGGCGAGCGGTAGCCCGGTGGTCTTCGCCAGCGCAGGAAGGATGCTCGCCTCGGTGTCGCCCTCCACGATCGTGAGGGTGCGCTGCAGTTTGTTCTTCGGATCCTGCAGTGCGGCCAGCGCGGCCTTCGCGCTCATCTGCTTCTTCACCTTGTACACGCCGGGCTGGAACACCGGGTCCGGCTTCGTGTGCAGCAGCAGCGTGTAGAACGCGTCGGACGTCTTCACGACCCCGTCCTTGGCGAGGGTCGAGGCGATGTCCGAGCCGCTGTCGCCGTCGTGGATCGTGATGTCCACCGGCGACGTCCCTGAGCCGGTGTAGTCGTTCGGTTCGTTCAGGGCGAGCAGCTTGCGCACCTCGGGCTGGAACGCACTCCACACGTACGCGCCCGCGCCGCCGAGCAGGCCGAGGATGACCACCGCGACGATGGTCACCACCAGCCAGCGGCGCCTCTTCCTGGGGCGCGGCGCACGGGCATCCGTCGAATAGTCAAGGCTCGACCAGGCATTCGTCTCGCCCCGCTCCGGCGACCGGCGTCCTCCGGAGGACGCCGCCTCCCGGTCACCTGCCGTACGGTCGTCTCCGAGTGCACTCCAGAAGGAACCTTCGAGATCGGACTCCGACTCGGGGTTCTCCTCTTGTGCGCCCCGTTCCCGAGCCTCCCGTTCGCGGGCCTCGCGCTCACGCGCTTCGCGTCGGGTCAGCGGAGGGCGGTCGGAGTCGAGCTCGGGACCGGACGACGGAGTTCCTGACGAGTGGGGCTGGGTCACGATGATGGTCCAATGCTGGGGGCCGCGAGCTCGCCTGGGGGCCTGCCGCTGGAGCGTTCGGCGTCGAGCGCGTGCTGCAAAATTACCGTGGCCGCCGCCTGATCGACGACGGAACGGGAATTCCGTGCTGTGCGTCCCGATGCCCTGAGCGCGGACTGGGCGGAGACGGTCGACAGCCGTTCGTCGACGAGCCGCACCGGAATGCCGCACACGTCGGCCAAGCGGGAGGCGAAGGCCACCGCGTCGTCCGTCGACGCCGTGTGGGCGCCGGAGAGCGAGAGCGGAAGTCCGACGATAGCCTCGACGGCTCCGAATTCCGTGGCAAGCGCCTGAATGCGGGCGATGTCGCTTCCGTCCTCCGCGCGCTGCACCGTCTCGACAGGCAGGGCCAGCATCCCGTCCGGGTCGCTGCGGCTCACGCCGATCCGCGCTCGCCCCACGTCAACGCCGACGCGTACCCCTTGGCGCACGCCGCCGCTATCCGATCGCCGAACGGACGGATGCCAGTGCGGCCTCGATCGCGCCGGCATCGGAGCCGCCGCCCTGCGCGAGGTCGTCCTTGCCGCCCCCGCCCCCGCCGAGCACGGATGCCGCGCCCTTCGCGAGCGGTCCGGCCTTCACTCCGGCGTCTCGCGCTGCCCGGTTCGTGGCGACGATCACGACGGGACGTTCGCCGGCCACCGCCGCCAGCGCGACCACTGCCGCGTCGGAGCCGAGGCGCTCGCGCACCGTCGTGGCGAGCATCCGCAGGTCGTCGGCGGAGGCGAGCGACCCGACGTCCTGAGCGACCAGGCGCACGGCGCCCACGCGCTCAGCCTTCTCGACGAGCGAAGGAACGCGGTCGAGCACGGCGCGAGCCTCGAACGCGGCGATCTTCTTCTCCGCCGCCTTCAGACTGCTGACGAGGTCGTCGATCCGCTGCGGCAGCTGCTCGCGCGGTGTCTTCAGCATGCCGCTCAGCTGCGAGACGAGCGTGCGCTCGGCCGCGAGGTCGCGGAACGCCTCGATGCCCACCAGCGACTCGACGCGACGGTTGGTCGAGCCGACGGAGGACTCGCTGATCAGGTTGATCATGCCGATCTCGGAGCTCGACGACACGTGCGTTCCGGCACAGAGCTCACGCGACCACGGACCGCCGATGTCGACGACCCGCACGACGTCGCCGTACTTCTCGCCGAACAGGGCCATGGCGCCCATCGCGCGTGCTTCGTCCAGCGGCAGCTCCCGCGTGACCACCTCGAGATCGTCACGGATCGCGTTGTTGGAGATCTCCTCGATCTCGCTACGCGTCTCCGCGGACAGTCCCTGGTTCCAGGAGAAGTCGAGCCGCAGATAGCCGGCCTTGTTGTACGAGCCGGACTGGTGCGCGTTCGGCCCGAGCACCTGGCGCAGGGCGGCATGGATGATGTGGGTTCCGGAGTGCGCCTGCCGCGCGCCCCTGCGGTAGTCGGCATCCACCACGCTCGTCGCCGGCGCGTCGACGCCGACCTCGCCCTGTGTCACCTGCACCGTGTGGCTGATCAGGCCCTTGACGGGCTTCTGCACGTCGAGCACCTCGAGCTCGTAGCCGGGGCCGACGATGACACCCTGGTCGGCATCCTGACCGCCCGACTCCGCGTACAGCGCGGTCTCCGCGAGGATCACCTCGGCGAGCTGCCCCTCGGATGCCCGAGGCACCGAAACACCGTCGACGAGGATGCCCAGCACCCGCGACTCGGTCTGCAGCTCGTTGTACCCGGTGAAGACGGTCTCACCCTTGCCGCGCAGCTCGCTGTACACGGACAGGTCGGCCAGCTGGCGCTTCTTCGCCTTCGCGTCGGCCTTGGCCCGCGCCTTCTGCTGCGACATCAGCGAGTCGAACGCCGCGCGGTCGACCGTGAGCCCGGCCTCCTCCGCCATCTCCAGGGTGAGGTCGATCGGGAAGCCGTAGGTGTCGTGCAGCAGGAACGCGGTGTCTCCGGCGAGTTGCGACTTTCCTGAGGCGCGCGTGTTCTCCACCGCGGTGTCGAGGATCGTCGTGCCGCTGGCCAGCGTGCGCAGGAAGGTGTCCTCCTCGGAGAACGCCAGGTGCGAGATGCGGTCGTAGTCGTTCTCCACCTCGGGGTACGTGGACTTCATCGCGTCCCGTGACGCCGCGAAGAGCGTCGGGAACGTGGCGCCCTCGACGCCGAGCAGACGCATGGCGCGAACGGTGCGCCGCAGGAGGCGGCGCAGGATGTACCCGCGCCCCTCGTTCGACGGGGTGACGCCGTCCGACATCAGCATCAGGGCGCTTCGGACGTGGTCGGCGACCACGCGCATCCGCACGTCGTCCTCGTGGTCGGCGCCGTACGTCTTGCCCGACAGCTCCGCCGCGCGGTCCAGGACCGGCCGGATCTGGTCGATCTCGTAGATGTTCTCGACACCCTGCTTCAGGAACGCGACGCGTTCAAGGCCCATGCCGGTGTCGATGTTCTTCTTGGGCAGCTCGCCGAGGATCTCGAAGTCGGTCTTGCCGCTCCCCTCGCCGCGCAGGTACTGCATGAAGACGAGATTCCAGATCTCGACGTATCGGTCGTCGTCGGTGGCGGGCCCCCCGTCGACGCCGTACTCGGGGCCGCGGTCGAAGAAGATCTCGGAGCACGGTCCCGCCGGACCCGGCACCCCGGTCGACCAGTAGTTCGTGTCCATCCCGAGACCCTGGATGCGGTCATCCGGGAGCCCAGCGACCTCTTTCCAGTACCCGCGCGCCTCGTCGTCGTCTTCGAAGACCGTGACCCAGAGGTCCTTCGGGTCGAAGCCGAGCCCGCCGTCGGCCTCCGGCGTCGTCAGAAGCTCCCAGGCGTACCTGATCGCCTCCTTCTTGAAGTAGTCGCCGAACGACCAGTTGCCGAGCATCTGGAAGAACGTGCCATGCCTCGGCGTCTTGCCGACCTCATCGATGTCCAGCGTGCGGATGCACTTCTGCGAGTCGGCCGCCCGCGGATAGGGAGCAGGCACCAAGCCGGTGAGGTAGGGAACGAACGGCACCATGCCGGCGATGGTGAAGAGCAGCGTCGGATCGTCGCTGACGAGCGACGCGGACGGCACGATCGTGTGCCCGCGCTCGGCGAAGAAGTCGAGGAAGCGCCGGCGGATCTCTGCTGTCGACAGTGGGGCGGTCTGCATGGTTCCGTTCGTTCGGTCGGGATGGTGCGTGCTCAGGACAGGTCGGAGATGACGTCTTCCGCCTGATCGATGGCGGTGCGCAGCTCGGCCTCACGCTTGCGGTACCCGTCGCTGACGGCAGCACCGAAGTCGTGCGCCTTGCGGTCCAGTTCTTCGAAGAACTGCTTGCCCTGATCGGTCTTGTTCACCTGGTGTGCGATCGCGAAGCCGGCGGCGATGCCGACGAGGAACCAGAGGAAGCTCTTCATAGCGGATCTCCTAGTGGTCGTGAGCGTAGTGATGGTAGTCGGAGTTGTCGTACGGCTGCGGCGGCGCAGCTCAGTGCGGGGATTCGCTGCCGGCCTTGCCGCCCCGGCCGAACCGGAAGGCGGCGCGCACAGCGGCGCTGAACCCGGCCAGCTTGATGAGCGGACCGCCCACGGTGGCGGCGAAGAGGGCGACCAGTGCCGAAACGTTGCCGGTGACATCCTCCACGTTGCGGGTGATGGCATCCACCCGCGCCAGCTGCTTGTTCGTCTCGCGCAGTGTCTCGGTCGTCTCCTCGAGGATGGGCGTGATGCCGTCGCTGACCTCTTTGATGGAGTCGGTGGTCTGGTCGAACACCTTGCCCAGCTTCACGAGCGGGATCGCCATCAGCGCGACCAGCACGGCGAAGACGCCTGCGGCGATCAGGCCCGCGATGTCTCCACCTGACACGGTGCACCATCCATTCCGGAACGGGAATATACGTGAAGGGCGGGTCGCGTGAACGACCCGCCCTCCAGCGTAACGGCATGGCTAGCGCGCCGCGTAATACTCCACCACGAGCTGCACGTCACAGGTGACGGGCACCTCTGCACGCTTCGGACGGCGCACCAGGCGGGCCTGGAGCTTGTCGAGCTCGACCTCGAGGTACGCGGGGGTCTTGGCGAGCACGTCGGCGTTGCCACCTGCGGCGGCCACCTGGAACGGCTCGGTGCCCTCGGAGCGCGCCTTCACGTGCACGAGCTGGCCCGGCTTCACGCGGAACGAGGGGCGGTCGACGATGCGGCCGTCGACCAGGATGTGGCGGTGCACCACGAACTGGCGAGCCTGCGACATCGTGCGGGCGAAGCCGGCGCGGAGAACGAGTGCGTCGAGACGCATCTCGAGCAGCTCGACGAGGTTCTCACCGGTCAGACCCTGCGTGCGGCGGGCCTCTTCGAACGCGATGCGGAGCTGCTTCTCGCGGATGCCGTACTGAGCGCGCAGACGCTGCTTCTCGCGCAGCCGCACGGCGTAGTCGCTGTCAGCCTTGCGCTTGGTGCGGCCGTGCTCACCGGGAGCGTACGGACGCTTCTCCATGATGCGAGCGGCCTTCGGGGTCAGGGCGACGCCCAGCGACCGCGACAGGCGGGTCTTGCTGCGGGAACGTGATGACACGTTTTTCCTTTCGTAGTTCTTCTCGCTTGTGCTGCCTCCTGCGGTGTGAGTACCGCGGCAGCCATTGGCTGATCCGGCGACGCATGTCACATCGACATGCGCGGTGTCCTGCCGTCAAGGGCATGGCACCGCCATGGTCGCTTTCGCAATGGGAGGGATGGCCGGGGATGCTCGGCTACAGAGCGCTTCCCTGTCGAAAAGGATGCCCGCAGCCGCACGGAATCCTTCTTCTCGGCCCGTCAATGGTAGCAGAGCCGAGCTGGGGATCACTTCCCCTTCGTGATGCGTCGCAGCTTCGCGAGCCGCGCCGCGATCTCCCGCTCATTGCCGTGCTCCGTCGGTGTGTAATAAATGGAGTCCTTCAAGGCATCCGGCAGGTACTGCTGACGCACGACGCCCAGCTCGTCGTCGTGGGGGTACACGTACCCCTTGCCATGGCCGAGCCGTTTCGCGCCGGGGTAGTGCGCGTCGCGCAGAGGCTTCGGAACACGGCCGATCTTGCCGGCACGCACGTCGGCGATCGCGGCATCCAGCGCCATGTAGGCGGCATTCGACTTCGGCGCCGTCGCGAGGTGCACAACGGCCTGTGCAAGGGGAATGCGTCCCTCCGGCATGCCGATGTACTGCACCGCGTCCGCGGCGGCCACCGCGACGCCGAGTGCTGCGGGATCGGCCATGCCGATGTCTTCGGAGGCGAGAACGATGATGCGCCGGGCGATGAACCGCGGGTCCTCCCCCGCCTCGATCATGCGGGCGAGGTAGTGCAGTGCGGCGTCCACGTCCGACCCGCGGACCGATTTGATGAACGCGCTGATCACGTCGTAGTGCTCGTCGCCGTTGCGGTCGTACCGCAGCAGCGCCCTGTCGACGGCGGATGCCACGAGTTCGGCGGTCACCACGGGCTTCGCGGCCTCGTCCGCGCCCTCCTCGGCCCGCTCAGCGTCCTCGCTCCCCCGCGCGTTGTCGACGGCCGAGTTCGCCGCCGCCTCCAGCGCGGTGAGCGCACGCCGTGCGTCGCCCGAGGCGAGCCGGATCAGCGCCGCGCGGGCCTCGGCGTCGACCGTGACGGCATCCTTCAACCCGCGCTCGTCGGTCAGGGCACGGTCGATGAGCGTTCCGAGGTCGTCGTCGGAGAGCGGCTCCAGCGTGAGCAGCAGGGAACGGGACAGCAGAGGAGAGATCACCGAGAACGACGGATTCTCCGTCGTCGCCGCCACGAGGATGACCCAGCCGTTCTCGACGCCGGGCAGGAGGGCATCCTGCTGCGCCTTCGTGAAGCGATGGATCTCGTCGAGGAACAGCACCGTCGAGACGCCGTAGAGGTCGCGGTTGGACTGCGCCTCCTCCATCACGGCGCGCACATCGCGCACGCCGGCGGTGACGGCCGACAGCTCGACGAAGCGGCGGCCGGAGGAATGCGCGATGACCTGGGCCAGTGTCGTCTTTCCCGTGCCTGGCGGTCCCCACAGGATGACCGAGACGGAGCCGCGCTCCCCCGTCGTGTCTCCCGCGAGCGTGACCAGCGGGGAGCCCGGGGTGAGCAGATGGCGCTGCCCTGCGATCTCGTCGAGCCGGCGAGGGCGCATCCGCACGGCCAGCGGGGTGGCGCCCGCGCGCAGCCCCTGCTGTGTGCTCGGCATGCGCTCAAGGATAGAAGGTGCGTCCGACGAAGAACTGTTGGACGAAAGAGTGAGCGGCGCAGGCGCGATAGAGTTCGTTTCTGGGATCGGCCCGGCCTCGGTCCCGGGCCGCCACGGCCCCCGAACACCCTGACTCGGCGCTGTCGATGCGTCGAAGTGGAGGATGCCCGTGTCCGCGAAGAGGCAGAACGACCGTGAGGCGCGCCAGGCGCGCGAACGCCTGCGTGCGTATCAAGCGCGCCAGGCTGTGCACGAGCACACGAAGAAGCGGCGGGTGCGCGACAACATCATCGCGGGAAGCGTCGTTGTCGTCGTGCTCGCGCTGGCGGTCGTGCTTCAGCTCACCTACTTCGCCGCAGGTCCTGGCAAGCCGGTCGCCTCACCGAAGGCATCCGCGTCGTCCACCGCGACGCCGGCGCCCGCCGCGACCGGGAAGAACGAGGGCGATGTTCCATCGAAGAGCATCGCCGACGGGCGCACCTGGACCGGAACGCTGACGATCAACGGCATCCCCCTCGGCGTCTCACTCGACGGAGCGAAGGCACCGCAGGCCGTCTCGTCGATGATCTCGCTCACCAAGAAGAACTTCTTCGATGGAACCGTCTGCCACCGCCTCACCACCGGTGCCACCTTCAAGGTGCTGCAGTGCGGCGACCCGAAGGGCGACGGCACGGGCGGCCCCGGCTATAGCTTCGGTCCGATCGAGAACGCGCCGGCCGACGGCAAGTACACCGCGGGAACGATCGCCATGGCCAGGCAGAGCGGAAACGCGCATAGCAACGGAAGTCAGTTCTTCATCGTCTACGGCGACACGACCATCCCGAACGACAGCGCGGGCGGATACTCCGTGATCGGCAAGGTCACGAGCGGACTCGACAAGCTCAAGACGGATGTCACCGACAAGGGCGTGCAGGGCGGCGGCGACGATGGCAAGCCCGTCGTCAGCCCGAAGATCGATTCCTTCACACTCCAGTAACGGCCTGGTTTCGACCCAGGGGTGCGCCTTGGGCGGTGCAATAGGCTTTGTAGTCGTACAGCGACGGTCACCCCCGGCCGTCTTCGAACAGGTGAGGCTCGTGTCAACTACTGATCAGCACCCGTGGGGTCGTGTCGACGAGGCCGGCGTGGTCTACGTGCGCACCGCGGACGGTGAGCGTGTCGTCGGCGAGTATCCGGATGCATCGGCGGACGAGGCGCTCGCCTACTTCGAACGCAAGTACGCCGACCTCGCCGGGCAGGTCGGATTGCTGGAACAGCGGGCGCGTCGTGGCGCTCCCGCCGCCGATGTGGCGAAAGCCGTCGCGACGTTGCGCGGCTCCGTGGCCGCAGCGAACGCCGTGGGCGACCTCGCGGCACTCGATGAGCGGCTCGCCAAGCTCGGCGGCGCGGTCGAGGAACTCACGGAGCAGCAGTCCGCCGAGGCGAAGGCTGCTGTCGACCAGGCCATCGCCGACCGCACGGCCATCGTCGAGCAGGTCGAGGCGCTGGCGGCCGAAGATCCGGCGAAGACGCAGTGGAAGCAGGCGAGCGCGCGCCTCGACGAGCTGTTCTCGGCGTGGCAGAACCACCAGCACGATGGACCGCGCATTCCGAAGAACGACGCCAACGAACTGTGGAAGCGGTTCAGGGCCGCGCGAACGACGCTCGAACGCAATCGCAAGGCCTTCTTCGCCGAGCTGGACTCGCAGCACAAGGATGTTCGAGCCCGCAAGAGCGAGCTGATCGAACGGGCCGAGGCGCTTGCACCGCTCGGAGCGGACGGCGTGTCGCAGTATCGTTCGCTGCTCGACGACTGGAAACGTGCAGGCCGCGCAGGCAAGCGCAACGACGACGCGCTGTGGGCGAGGTTCAAGGCGGCCGGCGACGTACTGTACGCCGCCAAGGCGGAATCCGACGCGGTCGAGAACGAGGAGTACCAGCACAACCTGGAGCAGAAGCTGGCACTGCTCACCGAAGCGGAGCCGCTTCTGAAGGCCACCGACCGCGGCGCTGCTCGGGCCGCGCTGTTGTCCATCCAGACCCGATGGGACGCGATCGGAAAGGTTCCCCGCGACCAGGTGAAGTCCGTCGAGGAGCGTCTGCGCAAGGTCGAGACGGCTGTGCGCAAGCTGGACGACGAGCACTGGGAGCGCAGCAACCCGGAGAAGAAGGCGCGCTCGGAGGGACTCGCGGCGCAGCTGACGGATGCCATCGCGAAGCTCGAGGACGAGCTCGAAGCGGCGAAGGCCTCAGGCGACGCCAGGGCGATCAAGGATGCGCAGGAAGCGCTGGACGCACGCAAGGCCTGGCTGTCGGCCCTGCGCTGAGTGGCTCGCCCTCAGTTCTCCACCGTTCGCCCAACGCTTCGCCTTCTCCACCGATGCCCGCTTGCGGCGGCGACGGCCGTCGCCGCAGCGCGACCATGGGGACATGGCGCACGCGATGGCATCCGTACTCTCTCCTGGCCCCCTCCCGCTCGCTGAGCTGCACGCCGCCCGGCTCGACGGCGAACTGTTCACCGTCGACGAGCGGTTCTCCCCCGTCGACGAGGTCGAGACCGCGTGGCTGCGCGCGAGAGCGTTGCGGAGCGTCGCCGGATCACGCATGATCGCCGAGCTCGACAGCGCCATGTGGGTGCACGGGCTGCTGGCGCTCCCTCCGTCGATCCACACCATGTGCGTCCCTCGGTCCGACCGCGTCAAGTTCCCGCCGTCTCCGCGGTTCGCGCTCCGTGAGGTGACGCACGAGTACGGCGACACGGCGGAGATCGCGGGACTGCGCGTCACGGTCCCCGCGCGCATCCTCTACGACCTCGCCTTCGTTGACCGCGAGGACGACGGTGCCGCGGCGCTGAGCATCGTCGAGCGCGACCCGCAGCTCGTGCTCGCATGCGCTCGACGCATCTCGCAGACGCCGAATCTCCCTGGCAAGGGCCGTGCCCTGTCGCGATTGGAGGAGTGGGCCCGGTCGGCTCGTGAACTCAGCCGGCGCTGACCCGGTACACGTCGTAGACAGCGTCGATCCTGCGCACGGCGTTGAGCACCCGGTCGAGATGCGTGGTGTCGCCCATCTCGAAGACGAACCGACTGAGCGCCAAACGGTCGCTCGAGGTGGAGACGGTGGCCGAGAGGATGTTCACATGGTGCTCGGAGAGCACGCGAGTGACGTCCGAGAGCAGCCCGGCCCGATCGAGGGCCTCCACCTGGATCTGCACGAGGAAGACGCTCTTCGACGACGGCGCCCACTCCACGTCGATCATGCGTTCCGGTTCGCGCATCAGCTCCTGCACGTTGTGGCAGTCGGCCTGGTGCACGCTCACTCCGGAGCCGCGCGTGATGAAGCCGACGATCGGGTCGCCGGGTACCGGTGTGCAGCACTTGGCGAGCTTGACGAGGATGTCCGGCGCCCCGCGCACGAGCACACCGGAGTCGCTGTTGCGCAGCCTGCGCCCGCGCACCCTGGCGGGCGGCGGCAGCTCCGTGACGTCGCTCTCCGTCTCCGACTGCAGTGACGCCACGACCTTCTCCAGCACCGACTGGGTGCTGACATGCCCCTCGCCGATGGCGGCGTACAGCGCTGACACGTCGTCGTACTTCATCTGCGCGGCGACCTCGCCGAGCGAATCCTGCGTCATCAGTCGCTGCAGCGGCAGGTTCTGCTTGCGCATGGCGCGGGCGATGGCATCCTTGCCCTGCTCGATCGCCTCGTCGCGCCGCTCCTTCGTGAACCACTGTCGGATCTTGTTGCGCGCCCGTGGGCTCTTCACGAAGTTGAGCCAGTCCTGGCTCGGACCGGAGTCCGGGTTCTTCGAGGTGAACACCTCGACCACATCACCGGTCGAGAGCGGCGACTCCAGCGGGACGAGGCGTCCGTTCACCTTTGCGCCCATGGTGCGGAGACCGACCTCGGTGTGCACCGCGTACTCGAAGTCCACGGGAGTGGCGCCGGAGGGCAGCCCGATCACCCTGCCCTTCGGGGTGAAGACGTAGACCTCCTTCGCACCGATCTCGAATCGGAGCGAGTCGAGGAACTCGCTGGGATCCGCTGTCTCTGCCTGCCAGTCCGAGATGTGCGCGAGCCACGCCATGTCGGTATCGACCTTGCCGATGTCGTCGGACTTGCCGCCGGCGACGCGCTCCTTGTACTTCCAGTGCGCAGCGACACCGAACTCGGCGCGCTGGTGCATCTCCTCGGTGCGGATCTGGATCTCGACCGCACGACCCTCCGGCCCGATGACCGTCGTGTGCAGCGATTGGTACAGGTTGAACTTCGGGGTGGCGACGTAGTCCTTGAAGCGGCCTGGCATCGGCGTCCACCTCGCGTGGATCTGCCCGAGAACGGCGTAGCAGTCACGCACGGAGTTGACGATGACCCGGATGCCGACGAGGTCGTAGATCTCGTCGAACTCGCGCCCGCGAACGACCATCTTCTGATAGATCGAGTAGTACTGCTTCGGCCTGCCGACGACCTTGCCGCGGATCTTGGCAGACTTCAGATCGTCGTTGATGGCATCCGTCACCTGCTGAACGACCCGTTCCCGCTCGGGAGAACGCTGCTTGACGAGATTCTCGATCTCCACGTAGAGCTTGGGATACAGCACGGCGAACGAGAGATCTTCGAGCTCCCACTTGATCGTCTGGATGCCGAGCCGGTGTGCGAGCGGAGCGTAGATCTCCAGGGTCTCCGTGGCCTTGCGAGTGGCCGTGGCGGGCGGCACGAAGCCCCAGGTCCGCGCGTTGTGCAGGCGGTCCGCCAGTTTGATGATGAGCACGCGGATGTCCTTCGACATCGCCACGATCATCTTGCGCACCGTCTCGGCCTGCGCGCTCTCGCCGTACTTGACCTTGTCGAGCTTGGTGACGCCGTCGACCAGCATCCCGATCTCGTCGCCGAAGTCGGCGCGCAGTTCGTCGAGCGCGTAGTCGGTGTCTTCGACCGTGTCGTGCAGCAGCGCGGCCGCGATCGCCTTCGAGCCGATGCCGAGATCGGCGAGGATCTGCGCTACCGCGACCGGATGGGTGATGTACGGCTCACCGCTCTGTCGCGTCTGCCCCGAGTGCGCGCGTTCGGCAACGTTGTAGGCGCGCTCGATGAGGGCCAGGTCGGCTTTCGGATGGTGCAGCCGCACGGTCTTCAAGAGCGTGTCGACCGCGCCGGCCGGCTGCTGCGCCCTGGAGAAGATGCGCGGCACGAGACGGCGCAGGGAGGCGGTTTGCTGTGTTGTCGTGTCGACCATCAGCATCGCCTCCCGAGTCTCATTATCGCGACTCGATGCCGACCTCGTCGGCGGGGCCGCCCACAGCGCACGCCGGTTACCGCATCTGCCCGGCTTCGGCGCCCACGACGTCGCCGCCGGATGCCTGCCACGCCACCATGCCGCCGGCGACGTCGACGGCTGCGTAGTCGGCATCCACCAGTGCGTTCGTGACCATGCGAGAGCGCTGGCCGACGTGGCAGATCACCGCGATCGTGACGTCGTCGGGCAGTTCGCCCTGTCGCAGTCCGAGCTCGCCGAGCGGGATGTGGTGGGCGCCCGGCGCGTGCCCCGAGCTCCACTCGAAGTCCTCGCGCACGTCGAGGAGCCACAGGTCGCCGGACGCGACGAGCGAGATCGCCTCGCCTGCCGTGACCGACTCCCCCGGCTCGTGCGTCACTTGGCGGAGACCACCTCTGTGACCGGCGACTTCGCCCTGGCCGCCAGCACCTTGCGGTCGTGCTTGACGATCTCCTTCTCACCTCGGCGGAAGTCCGCATAGAGCGGTGCCGCGATGAAGATCGTCGAGTAGGTGCCGATCAGGATGCCGATGAAGAGCGCGAGAGAGATGTCCCGCAGCGTATCCGCTCCGAGCACGAATGCGCCGATGAAGAGGATCGCAGCCACCGGCAGCGCCGCCACGACGGCCGTGTTGATCGACCGCACGAGCGTCTGGTTCACGGCGAGGTTCACCGACTCGGCGAACGTGTGCTTCACCGCGTCCTTGTCCTGTCTGGTGTTCTCACGGATCTTGTCGAACACCACGACGGTGTCGTACAGCGAGTAGCCGAGGATCGTGAGGAAGCCGATCATGGTGGCCGGCGTGATCTCGAACCCGACCAGCGCGTAGATGCCGGCGGTGATGATCAGGTCGTGGAACAGCGAGAGGATCGCGGCCGCCGACATCTTCCACGTTCGGAAGTACAACGCCATGGCGATGAACGCGAGCAGCAGGAAGACGACCAAACCCTGGATCGCCTGCCTGGAGACATCCGCCCCCCAGCTCGGGCCGATGTAGGTGGATGCCACATTGCTCTGCGGAACGCCGTACGCCGATCCGAGGTTCGCGGCGACGGCCTTGGTCTGGTCGGTCGTCAGCTGGTCGGTCTGCACCCGGATGCCCTGGCCGCCCGTGCCGTTGGTCACGCTGACCTGCACGACGGCGTTGGGCTTGACGTCGTGCACCGCCTTCTCCGCCAGTGACTGGTCCGTCGTCTTGACGGCGGAGACGGTGAACTGCGATCCGCCGCGGAAGTCGATGCCGAAGTTGAATCCGCCCTTGGCGATCGGGATGATCACCGAGACGACGATGAGCACGGCCGCGATGATGTACCAGATCTTGCGCTTGCCGACGAAGTCGATCGAGCGCGCACCCGTGTAGAGATCGTTGCCGAACTTCTGAAAGCGTGTGGCGGCCATCAGGACTCCTTCTCGTCCTTCTCGGTCTTGCTGCCGCCCGCGGCGACGAGTTCGGCCTGCTTGCGCTCCGCGATCGTCTGGCGCTTCGCCGCCTCACGACTGCTGGCAGCGCGCTTCGTCTCGCTGACGGTGGTCGAAGTCCGGAATTGCGCTGCACCACGGTAGACGGCGCCGAGGGCATCCGGATCCAGGCCGGACCACTTGTTGCCGCTCGCGAAGAACCGCGTCCTCGCCAGCAGCTGAAGGGTGGGATGCGTGAACATGATGACGATCAGCACGTCGAGCACCGTCGTCACACCGAGGGTGAAGGCGAAGCCCTGGACGTTGCCGACGGCGAGCACGTACAACACGATGGCCGCGAGCAGGTTGGTGGACTTGGATGCGTAGATCGTTCTTCGGGCACGCTTCCAGCCCGCCTCGACGGCGGATTCGAGACTTCGCCCGTCGCGCAACTCGTCGCGTATTCGCTCGAAGTACACGATGAACGAGTCCGCCGTGAAGCCGATCGCGACGATCAGGCCGGCGACGCCGGCGAGCGAGAGACGGTAGTCGATGCGCCACGACAGGATCGTGATCACGAGGTACGTGAGCAGCGCCGCGACGACGAGCGAGGTGATGGTCACGAGTCCCAGCAATCGGTACTGGAAGAGTGTGTAGATCACCACGAGGATCAGACCGATCGCTCCCGCGATCAGACCGCTGAGGAGTTGCGCGGACCCCAGCGTCGCGGAGATGGTGTCGGAGCTCTGCACCTTGAAGCTGACGGGAAGCGCGCCGAACTTCAACTGGTCGGCCAACGTCTGCGCCGAGCTCTGGTTGAAGCTGCCGCTGATCTGAGCCTGGCCGTTGGTGATCGCACCCTGCATGGCGGGCGCCTCGAGAACCTTGCCGTCGAGCACGAACGCGAAGCGTGCGCGGGGGTCGCTGGAGTCCTTGCTGTAGTACCCGTACAGCCGGGTGCTCACGGTTCCGAAGTCCTTCGTGCCCTGGCCGTTGAACGTGAGGTTGACGACCCACTGACCGGTCGAGTTGCCGCTGGAGTCGGTGGCCAGTCCCGCGGTGGCGTTCGTGATCTCCGAGCCCTCAACCTCGACGGGCCCGAGCAGGTACTTCGCGGTGAGGTTGTCGTCGCACGTGATGAGCGGCTTGTCGGCGGGTGCCACGTTCGTGGTGCTGTTCTTCAGCGACGAGCAGTTGAACGCGTTGTACTGCGCCTGAAGCGCCGGCGTGATCCACGCCGTGTCGCTGCCGTTCGTCGGTTTCGACGTCGGAGTGGACTGCAAGGTGGGAGCCGGCGAGGGGTACGGCGTCGTCTTGCCATTCGTGCCGACGAAGGTGTTCGTGGGCGCCCCCGTGAGAAGCACGGGACGCAGCTCCATCTTCGACGAGGACTTGATGCGGTTCAGCGTCGCCTGGTCGGGGGTTCCGGGGATCGACACCACAATGTTGTCGCTGCCCTGCGTGCTGACCTGCGCCTCGGACACGCCAGCGGCGTCGACACGTTCGCGGATGATCGAGACGGCTTGGTTGAGCTCGTCGTTGCTGATCGTCTGGCCGCCCTCGAGCTGCGGCGTCAGGATGATCTCGGTTCCACCCTCGAGGTCGAGACCCAGCTTCGGCAGCCACGTCGCGGTCGAGAACAGCACGCCGCCGCCGAGCACGAGCCCCAGCACGACGACGATCACGCCGAGCCAGATCAGCGACCGCGAGGCACTCTTGACCGGAGACGACTTTGCCACGGAAGTACTCTTTCTATGCTCGCGCGACGGCCGTCATCGACCTCGCACGGAGGGAGGGACTACTCGTCGGTCTTCTTCGACTCAGGCGTCTTCGAGGCGGTGTCGACATCCTCGATCCGCTCCCCGAACTGCGGCTTCTCGTCACCGACGGTGCTCTCGGTCTCGGTCTCGACAGCGTCCGCCGGCGCCTCCTCAACGGTGTCGGGCGTCGTCTCGACCCGGCCGATCGTCTGGCGGTGCACCGTGAGGATATGGCCGGGGCTCGTCTCGAGCTCGACCTTGTTGTGCTCTTCGTCGATGGACACGATCGTGCCGAAGACACCGAAGTTCGTCATGACGGTTGCGCCGGGAACGACCTGTTTCTGAAGCTCCGACTGCTGCTTCTGCCGCTTGCGGCTGCTACGGAACATGAAGAAGATGAGGGCCGCCAGGATGACGACCATGACTATGGTCAGGATGTTCTGATCCAACGAAAGAACCTTCCGGAATGAGGGGGCAAGGGTAACAACCACCTCATTGGTATGGGGGCTGCAGGCTAACTAAAGATTATAGGTCATCGGTGAAGAGGGCTTGCTGCGCGCCGGCAGTGGACTTCCTCGGTATTCCCAGGTGATCCCAGGCCGCCGGAGTGGCCACCCGGCCGCGCGGAGTGCGGGTGATGAGCCCGATCCGCACGAGGAACGGCTCCACCACCGACTCGATCGTGTCGGCCTCCTCGCCCACCGAGACGGCCAGCGTGTTCAGGCCGACGGGCCCGCCGTCGAAGCGCGTCAGGATGGCCTGCATCACGGCCCGGTCGATGCGGTCCAGACCGAGCTCGTCGACGTCGTAGAGCTCCAGCGCGGCGCGCACGGCGTTGCGGTCGGCGCGTCCGCCGTGCACGAGCGCGTAGTCGCGCACGCGCCTCAGCAGGCGGTTGGCGATGCGCGGCGTTCCGCGGCATCGTCCCGCGATCTCGGCGATGGCATCCTTGTCGATCTCGAAATCGAGGAGGACGGCGGCACGACCGAGCACGCGTTCGAGTTCGGCGTCGTCGTAGAACTCGAGATGGGCGGTGAACCCGAAGCGATCGCGCAGCGGGTTCGGCAGCAGCCCGGAACGGGTCGTGGCGCCAACCAGCGTGAACGGTGCGAGATCGAGCGGGATGGACGTGGCCCCAGCGCCCTTGCCCACCATGATGTCGATGCGGAAGTCCTCCATGGCGAGGTACAGCATCTCCTCCGCGGAGCGGGCCATGCGATGAATCTCGTCGATGAACAGCACCTCGCCGGGAACGAGCGATGACAGCAGTGCGGCGAGGTCACCGGCGTGCTGGATGGCGGGCCCGCTCGACATACGAAGCGTGCGGCCACTCTCGTGCGCGACGATCATCGCGAGCGTCGTCTTGCCGAGACCGGGAGGACCGGCGAGCAGGATGTGGTCGGGTGTTCGCTCCTGCATCCGGGCGGCGGTGAGCAGCAGCTGCAGCTGCCCGCGCACCTTTGACTGCCCGACGAACTCCGCCAGCGACTTGGGCCGCAGCGCCCCCTCGAACGCGAGCTCCGCCTCGGACTGAGCCTCCGGTGCCGTGAGATCGTCGCTCATGCCTGCTGCCTCGCGGTCGGTCCGAGTCGCGACAGGGCGAGTCGCAGAAGCGACTGCACGGTGTCGCGCTCCGGTTCGGGATGCTCGTCGACCAGTTCACGGACCACGTCGGTGGCCGTCTTCTCGGCCCAGCCGAGGCCGACGAGAGCGATGACGACGCTGTCGGACACGTCGGAGCGCGGGATCTGCGTCACGTTCTGCACGGGTTTGGCTGGTGCGAACAGTTTGCCCGTGAGCGAGACGACGATGAGCTTCGCCGTCTTCGGGCCGATGCCGCTCACCTTGCGGAACGCACCGTCGTCGTCGGACGCCACGGCGAGCGCGATCTCGTCCGGTGACAGAGCGGCCAGCACTCCGAGCGCCGACTTGGGGCCCACTCCCGAGACGCCGATCAGTGACTCGAACACGCCGAGGTGCTCCCTGGCGGGAAAGCCGAACAGGGCGACCGACTCCTGCCGAACGACCATCGAGGTGTGCACCGTGGTCTCCTCGCCGACCCGCAGGCTCCTCGCGTGATCCGGGGTGACCTGAACGGCGTATCCCACTCCCCCGACGTCGATGACGGCGAGGCCGTCGGATGCCTGCAGCACGGTTCCGCGAAGGGAGGAGATCACCTCGCAAGCCTATGGGCGATTGAGGCTCGGGCGTTGAGGGCTTGCCCTCATCGCCCGAGCCGATTGAGTCCGTGAGCGGCCTCAGCCGCGATATGGGTCGCCCCCGACGCTCCCGCCGCCTTCTCGGCGGCGCGCCACGCCTGCTGCGCCGGAGTCAGGGGCGAAGAGCCGGCGTCCTCGGCGACCAGGGGTGCGCGCCAGGCATGGCAGATCGCGATGGCGAGGGCATCCGCCGCGTCCGCCGGTCTGGGGATCTGCTCGAGCCCGAGGACCTTCGCGACCATGTTCTGCACCTGGCGCTTCTCCGCCGTGCCGTACCCGGTGATCGCCGCCTTGACCTCGGTCGGCGTGTGCAGGCCGACCGGCAATGAGCGGGATGCCGCGGCGTGCAGCGCTACGCCGCTGATCTGCGCCACGCCCATCACCGTGCGTACGTTGTGCTGGGCGAAGACGCGCTCGATGGCGATCGCGTCGGGCCGATGCTGGTCCATCAGCGCGGCGATGCCGTCGCCGATCGTCAGCAGCCGCCGCTCCAGCGGGGCGTCCGGTGCGGTCCTGATGACCGTGACCGCGACCAGTGTCGCACGTCTGTCCTGCGTGACGTCGACCACGCCGATGCCGCAGCGGGTCAGTCCTGGGTCGATCCCGAGTACCCGCACGGCATCTTTCCGCATCCGACCGTCCGCGCGATCTGAAGGCGCCGTCTCTCTACTCGTCGTCTTCGAGTTCGGCCTGAACCTCGGGGCTGAGGTCGAGGTTGGTGTAGACGTTCTGTACGTCGTCCGAGTCCTCGAGCGCGTCGATGAGGCGGAACACCTTGCGGGCGGTCTCGACGTCGACCTCGACCTTCACCTGCGGCACGAATTCCACGTCGGCGGAGTCGTAATCGATGCCGGCATCCTGCAACGCGGTGCGGGTGGCGACGAGGTCGCTGGCCTCGGTGAGCACCTCGAAGCTCTCCCCCTGCGGCGTGACCTCTTCCGCCCCGGCGTCGAGCACCGCGGTGAGCACGTCGTCTTCGGTCGTTCCCTCGCCGGGAACCACGATGACGCCCTTGCGGTGGAAGTTGTACGAGACCGAGCCGGGGTCGGCCATCGTCCCGCCGTTGCGGGTCATGGCCCTTCGCACGTCCGCCGCAGCCCGGTTCTTGTTGTCGGTGAGGCACTCGATGAGCAGCGCGACGCCGTTCGGGCCGTAGCCCTCGTACATGATCGTCGCGTAGTCGATGCTCTCGCCGGTCAGGCCGGCACCGCGCTTGATGGCGCGGTCGATGTTGTCGTTCGGGACCGAGGTCTTCTTCGCCTTCTGGACGGCGTCGACGAGCGTCGGGTTGCCGGAGAGGTCGGCACCGCCGATCTTGGCGGCCACCTCGATGTTCTTGATGAGCTTGGCGAACGACTTGGCACGGCGTGCGTCGATGACGGCCTTCTTGTGCTTCGTGGTGGCCCACTTGGAATGCCCGGACACAATGCTCCTGAGTTTCGTGAAAGATCCGATCCATTCTAGAGGCGACTGAGGCGAGAGTTGAGCGAGCCTGCTCGCTCGACCGAGCCGATGAAGCCTTTGAGCGGCGAAGCCGCGATAGGGCAGCGTCGTCCCATGCCTCCGGCGTCTGCCCGCATGGCATGATCGACCGGTGAAGATCCTCTCGGTCCAGTCCGCTGTCGCATACGGTCACGTCGGCAACTCCGCCGCCGTCTTCCCCTTGCAGCGCATCGGGGTCGAGGTTCTGCCCGTCTACACGGTGACCTTCTCGAACCACACCGGGTACGGCGCGTGGCGCGGACCGCTCATCGCCCCTTCCGATGTCGCTGAGGTGATCGCTGGCATCGAGGATCGCGGAGTCTTTCCCGAGATCGACGTGGTGCTCTCCGGCTACCAGGGCAGCGACGGGATCGGCGACGTCATCCTCGACGCCGTCTCACGGGTGAAGGCAACCAATCCGAACGCGATCTACGCGTGCGACCCCGTGATGGGAAACGCGAAGTCCGGATGCTTCGTCGCGCCGGAGATCCCCGTGCTGCTGCGCGACCGGGTGGTGCCATCGGCGGACATCGTGACGCCGAACCAGTTCGAACTCGGATACCTCACCGACACGCAGCCCGACACGCTCGAGTCGACGCACGCCGCCGCCGACGCGCTGCGAGCGACGGGACCCGAGGTCGTGCTGGTCACCAGCGTCGAGCGGCCGGACCGCGAACCCGACACGATCGAGATGCTCGCCGTCGACGCGCGGGGCGCATGGATCGTTCAGACCCCGCTCATCCCGATGAAGGCGAACGGATCCGGAGACGTGACGGCTGCGCTCTTCACCGCCCACTACCGCGAGAGCAGGGATGCCGCCGACGCACTCGCCCGCACCGTATCGAGCGTCTACGACCTGCTCGCACTCACGAACGAGCGCGGCTCCCGGGAACTGCTGCTCGTGGAAGCGCAGGAGTTTTACGCGCATCCTCGGCTGCAGTTCCCCGTTCGACAGGTCCGCTGAGCGGGAAGCAGGAGCGCTGAGTCAGGCCGACCAAGCGTCGGCGATGGCCTGCCGCACCTCGCCGAGAAGCTGCGGCAGCGCCTTCGTCTTGGCGATGATCGGAAGGAAGTTGGCGTCGGCGCGCCACCTCGGCACAACATGCTGGTGAAGGTGCGAGGCGATGCCTGCACCGGCGATCTCGCCCTGATTCATGCCGATGTTGAACCCGTCGTTGCGCGACACCGAGCGGATGACCCGCATCGCCGTCTGCGTGATCGTCGCGATCTCGTCGGTCTCCTCGGGCGTCGCCTCGTCGTATAGCGACACGTGACGGTACGGGCACACCAGCAGGTGGCCGCTGTTGTACGGGAACAGGTTGAGCAGGGCGTACGCGTGCACGCCTCGATGCACGATCAGCGACTGCTCGTCTGACAGCGAGGGAGCCACGCAGAACGGGCACTCCCCGGCATGCGGTGCCTGCTGGCCCTGCTGGATGTAGACCATGCGGTGCGGCGTCCACAGGCGCTGGAACTCGTCGGGCACACCCGCGAGCAGCGACAGATCATCCAGCTGAACCCGCTGAGGGTCGTCCCCCTCCGCCGGATCGTACGAATCCAGCGTCAGGCGGGCCATGCCGTGACGACCTGCTCGTGCTCGCGGATGGACCGGAGGATGCGCTCGATCGCGTCGTCGATCGGAACACCGTTGAGCTGAGAACCGTCCCTGAACCGGAAACTGACGGTGCCCGCTGCACGGTCCTGCTCCCCCGCGATCAGCTGGAACGGCACCTTCTGCGTCGTCGCGTTGCGAATCTTCTTCTGCATGCGGTCATCCGAACGATCGACCTCCACTCGCACGTCGTGCTCGCGAAGGCGGCGCGCCACCTCTTCCAGGTAGGGCGCGTACTCGTCGGCGACCGGGATGCCGATCACCTGCACGGGAGACAGCCAGACCGGGAAGGCGCCGGCGTAGTGCTCGAGCAGGATCGCGAAGAATCGCTCGATCGACCCGAGGAGCGCGCGATGGATCATCACCGGCCGCTTGCGTGTGCCGTCGGCGGCGGTGTATTCCAGCTCGAACAGCTCCGGCTCGAAGAAGTCCAGCTGCACCGTGGAGAGCTGCCAGGTGCGGCCGATGGCGTCCCTGGCCTGCACCGAGATCTTCGGACCGTAGAAGGCCGCTCCGCCCGGATCGTCGACCAGCTCGAGTCCCGATTCCAGCGCGACCTCACGCAACGTCTCGGTCGCGTCCTCCCAGACCGCGTCGTCGCCGACGTACTTCTCCGGATCCTTCGTCGACAGCTCCAGGTAGAAGTCGCTGAGCCCGTAGCCGCGCAGCGTCTCCAGCACCAGCTCGAGCTGAGTGGCGATCTCCGCCTTGACCTGCTCCGGGGTCACATAGGCGTGCGCGTCGTCCTGCGTCAGCCCGCGCACTCGGGTGAGGCCGGAGAGCGTGCCGCTCTTCTCGTAGCGATAGACGGTCCCGAACTCCGCCAGTCGCAGCGGCAGTTCTCGATAGCTGCGTCCGCGCGCCCGGAAGATCAGGTTGTGCATCGGGCAGTTCATCGGCTTCAGGTAATAGTCCTGGCCGGGCTTGATCACGGTGCCGTCGGCATCCGTCTCCTCGTCGACATGCATGGGCGGGAACATGCCGTCCGCGTACCACTCGAGGTGCTTGCTGATCTCGTACAGGTGCGCCTTGGTGATGTGCGGCGTGTTGACGAGCTCGTAGCCATTGCGCAGCAGTTGCTTGCGGAGGTAGTCCTCGATCTCGTAGCGGACGATGCCGCCCTTCGGGTGGAAGACCGAAAGACCAGAGCCGATCTCGTCCGGGAACGAGAACAGGTCGAGCTCGGCTCCGAGCTTGCGGTGGTCGCGCCGTGCTGCCTCCGCCATGCGCTCCTGGTACGCGCGAAGCTCATCCTTGGTGGGCCATGCGGTGCCGTAGATGCGCTGCAGCTGGGGGTTCTTCTCGCTCCCGCGCCAGTAGGCTGCGGCGACGCGGGTGAGCGCGAATCCGTTGCCGATCAGCCGGGTGTTCGGCAGGTGAGGACCACGGCAGAGGTCTTTCCAGATGACCTCGCCGGTCTTCGGGTCGACGTTGTCGTAGATGGTCAGTTCGCCGCCGCCGACCTCGACGTCCTCGTTGTCCTGCCCGAGCGCGTCTGCGGATGCCGACCCGCCCTTCAGTCCGATGAGCTCGAGTTTGTAGGGCTCGTCGGCGAGCTCCGCACGCGCCTCGTCGTCGGTGACGACCCGCCGCACGAAGCGCTGACCCTGACGCACGATGCGTTCCATCGCCTTCTGAAGCGACTTCAGATCCTCCGGCGTGAACGACTCCGCGACCTCGAAGTCGTAGTAGAAGCCGTCGGTCACGGGCGGACCGATGCCCAGCTTCGCCTCCGGGTTGATCGACTGCACCGCTTGCGCGAGCACGTGCGCCGTGGAGTGGCGCAGGATGTTCAGGCCGTCCGCCGAGTCGATGGTCACCGGAACGACGTCGTCTTCCGTCGTCACCGTGGTTGCGAGATCCTTCAACTCGCCGTTGACGCGCATGGCGACAACGGAACGGTCGGGGAAGAGCTCGAAACCGTCCGGCACTGTCCACTCCTGAGTCGGTGGGGCGAAAAAGGGATGCCCTCTACTCTAGGGGCGATCCCGATATCAGCCCGCCGCCTCGGAGCATCCGTTGCAGGGCGCCGCGAGGCCGAGCGCCGGGGCCAGCCGCGCGAACCCGGCCGTGAGTCCGTCGGCGAGATTCTTTCCGACGTGAGCGACGCCGGGGAGCGTCAGCAGCGTCACGTGCATGCCGGCAGCCGTGGCCGACGCCGCCAGGGAGCGTGTCGCTGGTCCGAACGCCGTGTCGAGCGCTCCGGTCGTGATCACCGCGTCGACTCCCGAGTACGAGCCCGTGTGCGCGGCGAGGATGGCCTCCGGCTTGTCCGCAGCCCAGGCGCTGCGGTCACCGGCGTACACCGATTGGATGACCGTTTGCGAGTAGTGCATGCCCGGGTACTCCTCGGGCGAGACCGAGAGCACGTTGCGGAAGGCATCCGGATCCTGCGCCGCGAACTTGACAGCGCAGGTTGCACCGTTGGAGTAGCCGGCGATCACCCAGTACCGGGGGTCCTGGATGATGTGCAGATGCGACTTCGCCCAGTCGAGGACATCCGTCTTGACGTAGGTGGCGGCGTCTCCGCGAGCGGCGGAATCGGCGCAGGCCGGGTCGCCGCCCGTCCCGATCTGGTCTGCGACGACGACGATCGGTGCGAGACCTTCATGCTGGCTCGCGAATCGGTTCATGACGGCCGAGATCGGGTCCGGATTCGGTGTACCGGGGTATCCCATCATCATGATCACGAGCGGCAGCGCCGGCGCATCCTTCACGAGGGCCGCGGGCGGCAGGTAGAGGCCGGCCGGACGTGCATGGAACCTCGACACCGGCGCCGGGATGGTGACTGTGCCGACCCGCCCGACGGTCGGCATGTCGTGCGGCGCAACCCAGGTGGCGGCCAGGGGCTCTCCGGCGGTGGGCGAGGAGGTCGCATGCGCTTTGGGCAGCTTGATCGGATGCCGAACGACGACGCCGAGCAGGTCGCCGACGGTCGGGTTGAGACCGAACACGGCGTTCACCTGCACGGTGCCGGTGATCGCGAAGACGGCGATGCCCACGATGGCGATCGCCCGCCTCCGCCACCGCGTCTTCCACAGGCTGACGATGGCGAGCCCCACAGCCGCGAACGTCGCGATGCACCACGTGGCGACCTCGGCCGGCAGCGGTATCTCGAACATCCCCGTCGCGTCGGCGATGACGACGAACACGAACGCGATGAGTGCTCCCGCGAGGATGCCGGCGGCCGCGAGGATCATCCAGCGCGGGCTCGGCCGGCGCAGGACCAGTAGCAGCACGAACAGTGCCGACAGAACGCTGAGGATCCACGGAACGGGGCCGCCGATGATCTGCGTCGTCAGCAGTGCGTCCATGGCATTCCCCCTCGTGGTCGGGGTCAACGGTATGTGTCGATGGTCGCGGTCACCTGCGCGGCGCGGTGCCTGGGGCTGAGAGTTCCATCATTGGCGCCTATCCGGATTCCGAGTGAATGCCGGGTTAGTCGCATCGAGGCACGCGAGGAAGCGCAGAAGCGGCCCGGACGAATCCGGGCCGCTTCTCGTGAATCTCTGTGCGCGATACTGGGATCGAAAGAGAATCCTAGGCAATCCAGACATCCCCGGAAACTCGGGCAATTCCCTGGTCAATCGCCATATCTGAGATGGAAACTAGTGTAAGCTAGTGGAAACAAGATGAAGTTGAAACGGGCACATAGTGGGCACGCCGGGAAGCGAGGGTCGAGCAGATGGCACGAGCCGCTGACGGAACGGTCCGCAAGCTGGCGTCGGGCCGCTGGCAGGCTCGGCTGACCTTCCCTGACGGTGTTCGGCGCCCAGCACCCACGACGTTCCAGACGAAGCGCGATGCGACTGCCTGGCTACGTCAGCAGGAAGCCGATGTAAGCCGCGGCGTGTGGCAGGCACAGCAGCATGCGGCGAGCATGGCGGTCACTTTCGAGGACTACGCCGCTCGCTGGATGAAGAACCGACGCGTGAAGGGTCGGGCGCTCAAGCCGAAGACTCTGGAGACGTACCAAGACCTGCTCGACAAGTTCTTGCTGCCCACCTTCGGCTCGAAGTCGATGCACTCCATCGAGCGGGACGACGTGGAGCGTTGGTACGACCGCACTGCGGTAGACACGCCGACGTATCGCGCCAAGGCGTACTCGCTGCTGCGCACAATCCTCGCGGGCGCTGTGGAGGACGGCCACCTACCCATGAACCCTGCCCGTATCCGAGGCGCCGGGAGCGTGGAACGCGCCCATGACGTGCAGCCGGCCTCCATCGAAGAGCTCGACGCACTCACAGAGGCGATGCCACCGCGCTATCGGATGCTCGTGCTGTTGGCAGCGTGGTGCGGTCTCCGGTTCGGAGAGCTGACCGAGCTACGTCGTAAGGACATCGACACCAAGCGCGGCATCGTGCATGTCCGACGAGGTGTCACCCTCGTGGGGGGCAAGTTCGTCGTCTCGACTCCGAAGACCGCCGCTGGAATCCGCGATGTGGCTGTGCCGCCGTTCCTGCTCCCCCAGCTGCGCGAGCACCTGTTGCGGTTCACCGCTCCTGGCTCCTCGGGGTTGCTGTTCCCGGCGAAGAACGACCCCGAGCAGCACATGCGTCAGAGCGCGCTCACGAGGGTCTTCTACCCCGCGCGCGAGACGGCCGGACGGCCCGATCTGCGGTTCCACGATCTGCGCCACACCGGGGCCGTGAACGCGGCGATCGCAGGGGCGACGCTGGCCGAACTGATGGGACGCCTCGGACACTCCACCGCGTCAGCAGCCATGCGCTACCAGCACATCGCGGCGGACCGGGACGCAGAGGTCGCCAAGCGCTTGTCGGCGCTGTACGAGGCGCACCACACGAAGCAGGCGTGACGCTCAGACTCCCCGGACGCTGCGCTGCAGCACCTCTGGGGAGTGAAGGAGAGATAGCCATGCCCGACGAGCCGATCACCGCTCCCCCGGCGCTTGTGCCGAACCTGGCCGAGCCGGACCGATATCGCCCCGAGGCGCCTGACGACCTCGTTAGCCGGGCGCGGGAGTTCATCGCGTCGGCGCGCTGGGTGTGGGCGAAGACGATGCCTTGGGCGCCGCACTGGTACGTGCTCCGCAGGCAGTCACGGCGTGACGGATACGACGCACTGCGCGCCCTGATCCGTGAGTACCACTACCCGCGTGTGTGGAGGAAGCGCACGTTCCGTGGCATCACGTTGTCCGGCCTGCACCTGTGGATCATGGACGACGACCCCGGCACCGACAACGGCGGCACGGTGTTGATCAACGCGAAGCCCGCCGCAGCCGACGACTGGCCAGACGAGCAGCCGAAGCTGTTCGAGCACAGCTGAAGCTGGAACACGGAAACGGCAATCTGAGCGCCTGGGATGATCGGGCAGGCATCAGCACTACGGCTGTGGTGTTACTGCCCGCTACAGGGCCGCCTAGCGCCCTGCTGTGCCTTGTGAAACAATTGGAACTAGGGAAAAGTCACCGGTTGCCCGGTTCGCTCGACCTATCCGCCGTGTACGACGAGATCACCGCACGGACCAACGGAGACGCGGGGATAATCTGCTATCCCAACCCGCCGCAAAGATGCGGTTCTTACGCCCCGCGGGAACTCGGCCAGATGGAGACCGCCTCGAAGATCGAGGTGGGACGCAGGGGCGCTGCGAAGACAGGGAATGACTCAAGGAGTCATTCATGTCCACCATCTCCGATCTGAAGACCATCGCGTTCATTGCGTCGTATCTCGGCGTCACCGACCGCTCCGTACGCAACTACATCAGCCAAGGCCTCTTCCCGGGCTACCGCATCCCCGGAACTCGCGGCGTCCGCATTCGCCTCTCCGAGGTTCAGCGAGCGATGAAGACGATCCCGGCTGCTCGGGTGCGGAACAACGCGACCCTCTTCGGCCCGAAGGCCAGAATCTATGACTTGCCGCCGCAGCCGGTCCGCGTCGAGGCGGTCGAGGAAGGCGAGTAGCCGTGGAGCTCGAACCGATCGTCGATCCGGCAGCCCCGGGCCGGACGGAGCCGGAGCACGCCTGCGAGACGTGCGGGCGCTTCTTCAAACCGTGGCGAGGTACACCGGGCCGATTCTGCACCACAGGATGCTGGCTGGAGGCGAGAGCCCTTGCCCGACTGAAGGCGCGCCCCACGCCTGAAGCTGTGCTCCGTGAGGCGCAGCAGGCGCTCGCGAGGGCACGGGCGCGCGTAGAGGCGGCCGGCGAGTCGACGGGAGGCCAGCCATGAGCGTGCAATCAGTCGGCAACCTCGTGCTCCTGCAGAGCGCTCGAAGCGAGTTCGCGACCTCACTCGTGAGGTGGGCTGCGACCGAGTCGAAGTTGCAACAGATGCTCTTGCCGACCGCCCTGGTCGATGTGTGGATCCGAGGATTGCATGCAGCCGGAGTGAACGCGAATCATGCCAAAGAGTGGGGGCGCAGCAAGTGGCCGTCGGAGCTGCCGTTCGTGATCGAGTTCCCGTGCCCATATGGCCACCGCAGCACCGACAAACGCCGCCTCGCTACCGTGCGACTGCTCATCGAGGACAACGGCTGGCCGGTACTGGACAAGGAATCCGAATGCGGATGGTGCGGTGCCGATGTTCTCGAAGAGTGGCTAATGCTGTGCCCTCGTTGTGTGGCTGGCGATCAGTCGCCAGAGCATCTTTCAGCAGGGCATCTCGATATGGAAGGTGACACGGAATGGGATGAACTCGGGATCGAGCCCGAGGATGACGACTATCGCAGCCTGTGGTTGCAATCAACTGGCGACTCGGTTCTAGGTTCCACCGCTCCGCTGGCCTTCGTGCTCACGGAAATGAACCGACGAGCAATGGTCGCCGAGGCGACGTGGTGGGTGGCCCATAGTGAAGAAGCAAAGGCCGAGTACGTCGCCACGCACGGTTCTGATAAGGAATGGCTGGCGCGAGACCATGTTCTCTGGGGTCAACGCGTGCTCGCAATCGAGAGTGCCACCAGAAAGAAACCCTCAGCCGCATCCCGTCCTGCCACGGAGACGTCCCGGGAGAAGAAACCCGAGTGGACTCCGGCGTCCGCCGTCGGCTGGATGAAGGATCAAGGCATCCAGCCGGGGCTCACCGTGGTCGAGGCCTGGAACCTCGCGAAGCAGGTTGAGCCGCACCCGCCGAAGCGAGCCGTCGAAGCTGGTCTGTCCCACTGGAAGTCGAACCCATGAGCGCCACGCAACGCCGGCTGTCTCGTCCTATTCGTCCCATCCCGTCCCGATTATCCCGCCACTACTCCGTAGGAGTAGGCGGGATATCGGGACGGGATGGGACGAGGGATGAGACAGACGGCTTAGCGCTCGCGCGGCGCCATGGAGTACAGGCCGGTGGCACGGAGAGCAGCGACCTTCGCCAGGGCGTTGTCTCGCATCGATCGTTGCGAGGGGGTGAGGTCGTCGGCGAGGGCACGAGCGTGAGCGACCGCCTGGACGATGGGATTCGCCCGCATCGGGTTGTACGCGAAGCTCATGGTCCTGGCCGCCCAGTCGCTCTGCTGGCCGCCCTGCTTGGAAGTCTGCTGCTCGCTCACGGTGTTCTCCTTCGATTGGCTGCCTCAATTGGGCACGAAAAGAGTATCGCGTTCTGCTATGCTCGGCATCATCAATTCCGGGCGGGACGTAGTACGCACGGAACGGGGAGCCACGCCGCGCGAACACGCCGCACGCTCCACAGAATTCGCCGCTGGCGCCCGCGAGGGCCATGGTTGGGCCGGGCTCGATTACGAATCGAGGTCGACCATGCCCACGTCACCAGCCACCGTCACCACCGACCGGCTCCGGCCGGATGCTGTCACCGAAGCACGGCTGAGTTCTCGGGCCAGCGCGCAGCGGATCGCCGCCGGCCTCTCGATCCCGTGCCCGGTGTGCGCCGCCAAGCCCGGCGAGCATTGCTGGCGCAACGGCCACGGCTTCCACTTCGAGAGGTGGCAGCGAGCCCTCGGCGTTGCTGTCCGGCCTCAGGCACGGCCGGACGTTCAGCACCAGCTCGTGGATGCGATCGGCCGGGACGAGGCTTCCCGCGAGGCGCGGGAGCGGATTCATCGGCGCCGCACCCTACAGGCCGAGGACGACGCCGGGGAGCACGACGGGTTCCTGCGGCGCCAGCTGAGGAGCACGCGATGAGCGAGCAGCCGACCCCACATCCACAGCCCATCGTGTACGCGGACGTGCGGCACGCGGACGCCGAGGCGCGCGAGATGCGCGACAGAGTGCTGCGCGCTCGCGCCGACGTGATCGAGTCCCGGGGCCGCCGTGCTCGGCAGCTCGAGCGAATCCGCGAGGGCGTGCCCACGAAGTTCGCGACGGCGCTGGGCGTCAGTGACGAGAACGGCTCGGCTACGCAGACGTTCGCCCGAATCACGACCAATGCCTCAGGCAAGAACGATGCCGGCTGCGGCTGCTCGAAACCCGACTTCAGCTCCATCAAAGAGCCGACCGTAGTGGAGTTCATCATGACCGACTCACAGGCCCCTTCCCCTCCCCGTGGAAGGCGGCACTCCGCAGGTTCGACCTCCCTCGGAGTGCCTGCGTCCCCCGGTGCGTCTGTGATCCGCGCCGGGGGGCGCACAATCGATCAGCAGGGCGCCGCGCTGGCGGCGCGAGTGCGAGCTACCCAGAAGTTCGCAGCGAAGGCGCAGGTCGTCGTGTTGTTCGACGACCAGGGCCAGGTGCTCGGCACCGCGGACCCGGCCAAGGTGCAGGTACCGGACGGCAAGAAGCTGGTCGCGGCTTTCACCCAAGAAGGCCAGTTCCTCGGGCTGGTGAGTCCGAAGGACGTCCAGATGGTCGCGAACTCCACCACCCAGCAGCAGCCCGCCGATCAGCAGCAGCAGCCGCAACCACAACCCCAGATGGCATCCCGTACTCGTGTGGTGCGGCGGAATCCGACCTCGGGGATCTGGTGAGATGAGTCGCAGAAAGCCGAAGCGGAAGAAGACGGTCGAGCGCCCGTCGCGCCCGGCCGAGACTGAATCGGCCCGGTTCGGTCAACCCAAGCCCCTCCCGCCCGCCGTTCCAGCGCTCGGGGGCGGGAGGCCCAAGACTCCGCCGCCGTCCACGCTCCCGAGAAGGCACCAAAATCGATGAGCCCTCTAGCAGTCGTCACCCACCCGGGAACCGTCAAGCCGCGCGATCTGCGGCGTTGGCAGAAGAACGAGGCGCAGCCAGTGCTCGCCTGCGCCGACTGCGGAGTGCTGATCGTGGACAAGCTCGCCACCGCGGATGAGGTCGTTACGGCGACCGCCGTCGAGCAGCGGCTGCACGTGGGCGATCGGGAGCCGGTGGTGATGGCGCTTCCCGAGCCTAGGCAGTTCCGGTTCGGCCTGTGCGACGCCTGCCGTCAGCGCCGCGCACGAGCCGAGGAGATCATCGCGAAGCGGCCGATGCTGGCCCGCTCTCTCGGGGACAAGAAGTACGCGCTGAGCGCGATCGATGCCGTGCTGATCGTGTTCGACGTGCTCGAACAGACCGGCCAGGAGCAGCTGATCGACGCCAAGATCGACGCGCTGCGGCTCGCGCTGAAGAACCTCTCGAACGCTGGCGGACTGGCCCGGTGGTCGTCGCGGTTCGCCCCGGTGATCAAGATCGGGGCGGACCCTGAGCAGGCGGGCACGCACCGATGGGCCCACGTCACCGAGGCACAGCTCGAAGTGATGCGATCCGACTTCGCGCAGTACCTGCGGGCACGGACGTTCCGCCCCGAGATGGTCGAGCCGCCGGAGGGTGAGAACGGCCACGTAGCGCTACGCGGATGCTTGCTGTGCGGCGTATCGCGGGCTCCCAGCACGAGCAGGGACGACCAGCCGTGGGGTCGGCTGCGAAGCACGCAGGAGGCCGTGCTCGGTGGAAGAGGAAGGCCGGAGAAGACCTACGGGTACCTGTGCCCGGCCTGCGACAAGGCCACGGATCGGATCGGCGGAGCACTTGGGATGAACGCGCTCGAAGAGGCGGTCTACAGCTTCCTCGAAGTGTCGCCGAAGCTGGGCGAGTTCGAGTTCGGCCGCAGTCGTGCGGAGATCATCGGGCTGAAAGCATGGTGCGTGACCGGCCAGCCGCCGAGCACGGAGGCGTGGGCGTTCCTCGACGGCCTGGGGCTCGAAGAGATTAAGAAGCAGCTTCAGAAGGCCTGAGCCACGCTGCCCTTGGCCCTCGAATCTGAGATGGAAACTCGTGCGAAACGGGCACATAGTGGGCACGGAAATCAGAAAAGGCCGGGAAAACCCGGCCTGATCTGCACTTTGTGTTGTGCGCGATACTGGGATCGAACCAGTGACCTCTTCCGTGTCAGGGAAGCGCGCTACCGCTGCGCCAATCGCGCCTGTGAAGGCTTGTTGCTTTGTCCGACCGAGGTCGAGAGTGGAGGTGGCGACGGGATTCGAACCCGTGTATACGGCTTTGCAGGCCGCTGCCTCGCCTCTCGGCCACGCCACCGTGTGTGGGTTCGTGTGGATTCCCACATCCATGCATCGGCCGGCGGCCGACTCACACTCGAGCGGATGACGAGACTCGAACTCGCGACCCTCACCTTGGCAAGGTGATGCGCTACCAACTGCGCCACATCCGCGTTTGCTCGCATTTCTGCGTGCCTTGAAACTGTAGCCGATCATCCATCCGATGTTCAAACCGGCGCGGGGCGCGTGTCGCCCCTCGCGCGTGTCGCCGAGAAGGACTCGCCCGGACCGCCCGGCGAAGTGCGTGGCCGCCTCATCGTCGGCTAGTATCGGTACCCGCGGCAGTCGAGAAATCGGATGCTCGCGGGCGATTGGCGCAGTTGGTAGCGCGCTTCCTTCACACGGAAGAGGTCATCAGTTCGAGTCTGGTATCGCCCACAAACGGAACACCATAAGAAGAAGGACCCGGCAATTGCCGGGTCCTTCTTCTTATCAGGCGGAGTCTGTGCCGCTCACACGTTCTCGAGCACGTAGCCTTCCTCGCCGTGGACGATGGTGTCGACGCCGGCGATCTCGTCCTCGGTCTTGACGCGGAAGCCCATCGTCTTCTGAATGGCCCAGCCGATCGCGTACGCCAGCACGAACGAGTAGATCATCACGCTGAACGCGCCGATGGCCTGCGCTCCGAGCTGCAAGAAGCTGCCGCCGTAGAGAAGGCTCGAGTACGGCTTCGTCGGGTCGCCGTCCACGTGGGTGAGGCCGAAGATGCCGATGTACAGCGTTCCGATGAGACCGCCGATGAGGTGGATGCCGACGACATCGAGCGAGTCGTCGAAGCCCAGCTTGAACTTCAGCTCGATCGTGAACGCGCAGACGGCCCCCACGAGCAGGCCTAGCACGATCGCCCAGAACGGCGTCAGGATGTTGCAGGCAGGGGTGATGGCGACAAGGCCGGCGACAGCTCCGGATGCCGCGCCGATGGAGGTGGGCTTGCCGTCCTTGATGCGCTCGACGACGAGCCAGCCGATCGTGGCGGCGGCCGGGGCGGCAAGTGTGTTGATCCAGGCCAGCGCTGCGATCCCGTCGACCGCGGCCTCGGAGCCCGCGTTGAACCCGAACCAGCCGAACCACAGGAGCGCTGCGCCGAGCAGGGTGAGCGGCACGTTGTGCGGCTTGCTCATTCCTTTCTGGAACCCGACCCGTTTCCCGAGCACGAGCGCCAGAGCAAGGCCCGCCGCGCCGGCATTGATGTGCACGGCGGTGCCGCCGGCGAAGTCGTTGACGTGCAGGGTGTGCGCGATCCATCCGTTGCCGAGGTTGAAGACCCAGAACGCCACTGGGAAGTAGACGAGCGTGACCCAGATGCCGGCGAAGACCATCCACGAGCCGAACCGCGCCCGGTCGGCGATCGCGCCGGAGATCAGCGCGACGGTGATGATGGCGAACGTCGCCTGGAACCCTGCGAATGCGAGGCCGTTCAGGTCCGGCGTGGTGCCGTCCTTGCCGAGCAGGCTGGCCAGCCCCCAGTCCGGAGTCCCCAGCCATCCAGGAATCAGCGGCTTGCCGAACGCGAGTCCATAGCCGTACAGCACCCACAGGACACCGACGATGGCGATCGCGCCGAAGCTCATCATCATCATGCTGATGACGCTCTTCGCCTTGACCATTCCGCCGTAGAAGAAGGCGACGCCGGGCGTCATGAGCAGAACGAGCGCTGCTGCGACGAGCAGCCACAGCGAGTTCACACTCGTCTGCGCATCGTAGGCGGCCGCTGCGTGCAACAACATGGGGTCTCCCTCGTACTGAATGCCGGTGTCTTCATCACCGCGGCCTCGGGTGCCGCATGCCTGGTGAGGTGTCGTCAGTCTGCTGCCGGCAGATTTCGTGAGAGAGGTTCGTGTGTTTCGCGCCCGTTACAAGGAAAGCGCGGTTGTAAACAGCGTGTTTCGAGGGCCCAGCAGCGAGGGCTCAGTCGTGCGGCGGGAGCTCGCCCGACGTGAGCGCGATGAGCCGGGACACCGCCCGTAGATACTTCTTGCGGTAACCGCCCTGAAGCATCTCGGCGTCGAAGACATCGTTCAGCGGCACGCCGCTGGCCACGATCGGGATCTCGGCGTCGTACACCCGGTCGACGAAGGCGACGAAGCGCAGCGCCTCCATCTGATCGTGCAGCTGCTCGACGTCGGCGAGCGCGATGACGTCTACGTCGGTGATCAGCTTGATGTACTTCGATGGATGCACCGTTGCCAGGTGATCGACGACGTCGCGGAAGCGGTCTGCCGTCACGTGCTCTCCCCTGGCGGAGATGGCGTCGACGACCCGTCCCAGCGTCTCGTCGTCGACCGTAGCCGCGACGCCGGAGACGTCGCGTCTGCGGTAGTCGAGACCGTCGATGCGCACGGTTTCGAAGTGCGACGACAACGACTGGATCTCCCTGAGGAAGTCCGAAGCCGCGAATCGTCCCTCGCCGAGCGCCTGGGGCGGCGTGTTCGACGTGGCGGCGATGCGGGTGCCAGAGGCGACCAGAGCGCCGAGCAGTCTCGTCATCATCATGGTGTCGCCGGGGTCGTCCAGCTCGAACTCGTCGATGCAGATCAGCTTCGAGCCGCGCAGCAGGTCGATCGTCGGCTGGAAGCCGAGCGCGCCGACGAGGGCCGTGTACTCGATGAACGTGCCGAAGTACTTGGGTGCAGGGGCCACGTGCCACAGCGCGGCGAGCAGGTGTGTCTTGCCGACGCCGAAGCCGCCGTCGAGATAGACGCCCGGCTTGTGCTCCACCTGTTTCTTGCGTCCCCAGCCGAAGAATCCGCCCGGCTGCGGCGGCTCCCACACGCGCGCGAACGATCGGAGTGTCTGCACCGCAGCCGCCTGAGAAGGGAAGTCCCGGTCGGGACGATACGACTCGAACGTGGCAGTGTGGAACTGCGGCGGTGGAACGAGTTCGGCGGCGATCTCGCGGCCCGTGATCGACGGCGTCACTTCGGTGAGGCGATCGGCGGCGGGAAGCGCATGCGCGGCCATCTGGTTCCTTAACGTGTCGAAGTCTTACAGTGCCCCTGCGGTTGCCATGCGGTGGCGCGTAAGTTCGCGTCAGGGACAGGCGACAAGCCTAATTGAGGTGAGGATCATGCGAGCGTGCTCGTGCCGAGCCGATCGAGCCCTTGAGCGGCGCAACCGCGACAGCCGTGAGGCGCTTCTGCCCTGACAGAGCAGTACCCCTACTACGAGGAGGAAACCATGACCGTGGGATTCGACGATTCCGCGAAGTTCGCCGAGTACGCACATCCCGAGAGGCTGGTGAGCACGGAATGGCTCGCCGAACACCTCGGCGATGAGGGTCTCGCGGTGGTGGAGTCCGACGAAGACGTGCTGCTGTACGAGACCGGACACATCCCGACCGCGGTCAAGATCGACTGGCACACCGACCTGAACGACCCCGTGCTGCGCGACTTCGTCTCGGGCGAGCGATTTGCACAGCTGCTCGGAGAGAAGGGCATCTCCCGCGACACCACCGTCGTGATCTACGGAGACAAGAACAACTGGTGGGCCGCTTACGCGCTCTGGATCTTCACCCTGTTCGGGCATGAGGATGTTCGCCTCCTCGACGGGGGACGCGACAAGTGGATCGCGGAGGGTCGCGAGATCACGACCGAGGTGCCGACGCCTCAGGCGGTCGAGTACCCGGTGGTCGAGCGCGACGACTCCAAGGTGCGCGCGTTCAAGGAGGACGTGCTCTCGCACCTCGGGCACGGCCCGCTCATCGACGTGCGCTCCCCCGAGGAGTACACCGGAGAGCGGACCGAGATCCCGGGCTACCCCACGGAGAGCGCGCTGCGCCCCGGCCACATCCCGTCTGCAGCGTCCGTGCCGTGGGCGCGTGCCGCCGCCCCGGATGCCACGTTCAAGAACCGCGAGGAGCTCGAGGCCATCTACAAGGGCGAGGCCGGCCTGCAGGACGGCGACGACGTGATCGCATACTGCAGGATCGGCGAGCGCTCGAGCCACACGTGGTTCGTGCTCACGCACCTGCTCGGGTTCACCAACGTGCGCAACTACGACGGCTCCTGGACTGAGTGGGGCAGCGCCGTGCGCGTGCCGATCGTGAAGGGCGCCGAACGCGGCGAAGCCCCGGCCGCCTGATCCGCCTGAGACATTGAGACCCGTCTGAGACAATGGAAGCCTGATGACGAACGCCACGCTTCCCGCGAGCCTGCAGGAGATCAAAGAGGAGTTCCTCGCGCTGGAACTCCGCGACCGCCTGCAGTTGCTGCTGGAGTTCTCCAACGAACTGCCGGAGCTTCCGGAGCGCTACCGCGATCATCCGGACCTCTTCGAGCGTGTCGTCGAGTGTCAGTCCCCTGTCTTCATCTTCGTGGAGGTGGATGAGGACGAGGTCGTGCACCTCTACGCGACCGCTCCGAAGGAGTCGCCGACCACGCGCGGCTTCGCCTCGATCCTTGCCCAGGGCCTGGCGGGGCTCACCGCCGATGAGGTGCTGGCGGTCCCGGACGACTACCCGCAGGAGCTCGGTCTGACCGAAGCGGTCTCGCCGCTTCGCGTGCGGGGAATGACCGCTCTTCTCGGGCGCACCAAGCATCAGGTCCGGCTGAAGCGCGGCACCTGAAGCGAAGCACGGAGCTCGACGCGGGATCCGGCGACTACGCCGGGTCCCGCGTCCCGTCCAGCGACATTGTCTCGTCCAGCGATCCCGTCAGTTCGTCGAGCCACGACGAGACCGCAGAGGTCCAGCGCGTGCTGTCGTAGTTCCAGAGCTTGGTGTGCTTGGCCTGCTCGAACGGCACGAACGTGACGATGTCGCTGCGGATGTCGGCCAGCCGGTGCGAAGCATCCGCCGGGACGTAGCCGTCGTCGTCGCTGTGCATCAGCAGCACCGGAACGTCCAGTTCGTGTGCGCGCATCGTGAAGTCCAGCCCGGCGAGCCCGACCGGCGCGTCCTGTCCGACGACACCGGTCGCCCACGCCGAGTCGAGCAGCACGAGCGCGCCCTGGGCGACGCCACGCGGCAGACGCATGAGGCCGGCCTGGTAGTCGAGCGTCTCCGGCCAGTCCACGACGGGCGAATCCAGCACTATCCCCCGCACGCTGTCGGCATGAGCGGACCGAACGGATGCCTGCAGCACGATGGCGCCGCCCATCGACCATCCGACGAGGACGACGTGCCGTGCGCCGTTCGCGAGCGCGTACGCGATCGCCGCGTCGACATCCCGCCACTCCGTAGAGCCAAGCCCGTAGCGGCCGTCGGAGCTGGACGGCGCATCGCCGTCGTTGCGGTAGCTCGCGACGAGCGAGGTGAAGCCCTTCTCGTGGAAGACCGGGATGCCTCTGAGTGCCTCCTGGCGCTGGGTCCCCCGCCCGTGCACGTGGATGGCCCACCGATCCGTCGGTCGCTCCGCGGGGAAGAGCCAGGCGGGCGCCGTCCCGTCGTCTACCGTCACATCGACGCTCTCGACCGGTAGCCCCAGATCGCCTGGCGAGGTGTAGTACCAGCTGCTGAGACGACCGTGCCGGGCCGTGCGCAGATCACCCCAGACGACGGACTCGACCTCGCGCGTGACGGAGCCGTCGTCACCGAGCCCGACGATGTCGCCGATGCGGGCGTAGCCGCGATCGTCCGAGAACCAGAGCCCGTACCGTCCTGGAACGCGGAGCGCGTCGGCGGTGCCGGTCAGTGTGACCGTGGACAGATCGGACGCGACGGAACGGATGTCGGCGTCCTCCCGTTTGCGCCTCGACGGGGTCACCACCATCTTGGCGACGACGGTCGCGGCCGTGACGTAGCCGGCCGCGGCCACGACGCCGATGGCCCCGACGACGGCGAATGGAACGAGAACCTTGGTCAGCCGGCCCACCGACACTCCCCTCCGGTGCGAAGGCGGCCGCACGGCGCGGCGTGCCTTCGGTCAACTCCCGAGCCGAAACTCTAGTCTGCCAACGTGTCCCCTACACCCGCGGCCCCCGGCATTCCTGCGGAGTTCGCTGCCGCGGCCGACTCCGTGCGCCGCTTCGATGCTCGCAAGGAGCTGAGCATCGACGAGATCCCCGCACCGACGGGATTGGCACCCTATGCGATCGCGCTGGCCGCCGATATCGCGCCGGTGCGGCACGGCCGGGACTCCGACCTCGGCACCGGTCGCTTCGTGCTGCTTTACGACCCGTCGGCCCCCGAGGAGTGGGGTGGAACGTTCCGCGTGGTGTGTTTCGCGCAGGCACCGCTGGAGACGGACATCGGTCTCGACCCGTTCCTCGCCGACGTCGCCTGGTCGTGGCTGATCGACGCGCTCGATGAGCGAAGCGCCGACTACACGTCCGCGTCCGGTACGGCGACGAAGGTGATCTCCACCGGCTTCGGGGAACTGGCCAAGCAGGGCGACGGAGCACAGCTCGAGCTGCGGGCCTCGTGGACGCCCGGCGGTCTCGACATGCGCGCCCACGTCGAGGCGTGGGGCGACCTGCTCTGCATGCTCGCAGGCATCCCTCCGCTGCCGGACGGAGTGCGACTGCTCACCCAGCGGAGAACGTCGCGTGACTGAGTACCACGTCGTCGACACCCCTTCCGAATACAGTCGGGCCGTCGAGGCGCTGCGGGCCGGCACCGGCCCCGTCGGCGTGGATGCCGAGCGCGCGTCCGGATTCAGGTACTCGCAGCGTGCGTATCTCATCCAGATGTTCCGACGCGATGCCGGGGTCTTCCTGTTCGATCCGCCTGCACTCGGCGACCTCTCCGCGCTGCAGGATGCCGTGGGTGACGTGCCCTGGATCCTGCACGCCGCCAGCCAGGACCTCGCCTGCCTCCGTGAGGTGGGACTCGACCCCGCGACCATCTTCGACACGGAGCTCGGCGCCCGGCTGCTCGGCTTTCCGCGGGTCGGGCTCGCAACGATCGTGCAGGAACTGCTCGGCATCCATCTGGCGAAGGAGCACTCCGCGGCCGACTGGTCCACTCGCCCGCTGCCAGCACCGTGGCTGACGTACGCCGCGCTCGACGTTGAGCTTCTCGTCGATCTGATGGAGGCGGAGCAGGAGCTTCTGCTCAAGGACGAGAAACAGGAGATCGCGGCACAGGAGTTCGCCTTCGAGCTCTCGCGGAGTCCCAAGCCGGCACGCAACGAGCCCTGGCGCCGGCTCTCTGGTGTGCACTCGATCCGTGGGCTCCGCAACCTCGCGGTGGCAAGGGAGCTGTGGCATGCAAGAGACGAGCTGGCGCGGAGCAAGGACATCGCGCCCGGCCGACTCCTGCCCGACGCCTCGATCACTGCCGTCGCCAAGACCCTGCCGGGGAGCAAGCGCGAGCTCGCCGCCCTCCGCGAGTTCACCGGGCGAGCAAGCCGCACCGAGATCGACCGCTGGTGGGATGCGGTGAGTCGCGGCCGCACCACAGACGACCTTCCCGTGCTGCGTTCCAGCGGTGAGAGCATCCCGCCACCGCGAGCATGGCCCGACCGCAACCCGGAGGCGAGCGAACGGCTGCGAGCGGCACGCGCCGCCGTCAACGCGCGTGCCGAGGAACTGCGGATGCCCGTCGAGAACCTCCTCTCCCCCGAGACCCTGCGGCGCCTGGCCTGGTCGCCGCCCGAGACCGTCGACGAGTCGACGATCGCCGCAGCCATGCAGGAGGCGGATGCCCGCCCCTGGCAGGTGCGCGCCACAGCAGGCATCGTTGCGGCAGCGTTTGTCGAAGCGGGCCAATCCCCCGTCGAGCCGCCGGAATCCGCTTCGTAGGAACGCGCAATCGATTCTCCGCGGCAGGGGCCGGTTTCTAGGATCTTCTGCGTAAGAGGTTCCGAATGCGGGCGCCGCCTGCCGTCGGGCCTCTGATGACCTGACATGGGAGGCGAAGTGGCCGAAAGAGCTGACGTTCTGTTCGTGGACGGGGTGCGTACCCCGTTCGGACGGGCAGGTGACAAGGGCATCTACTGGAACACCCGGGCCGACGACCTGGCGGTGAAGTCGATCGTCGGGCTGCTCGAGCGCAACCCGGGCCTGCCCAAGGACAGGGTGGATGACGTCGCGATCGCCGCTACGACTCAGCAAGGGGACCAGGGTCTGACACTCGGACGCTCGGCGGCGATCCTCGCGGGGCTGCCCACTACGGTGCCCGGGTTCGCGATCGACCGCATGTGCGCCGGCGCCATGACCGCTGTCACCACCACGGGATCCGGCATCGCCTTCGGACAGTACGACGTCGTCATCGCAGGCGGCGTCGAGCACATGGGACACCACCCGATGGGGCAGGGCGTCGACCCGAATCCCCGGTTCGTGGCCGAGAAGCTCGTGGACCCTGCGGCGCTCAACATGGGCAACACGGCAGAGCGCCTGCACGACCGCTTCCCGCAGCTGACGAAGGAACGGTCGGACCGGTTCGGGATGCGCAGCCAGCAGAAGCTTGCCGCCGCGTACGCGACAGGAGACATCCAGGCCGACCTCGTTCCGGTGTCGTACCGGAGCGAAGAGGGCTGGGGTCTTGCCACCGAAGACCAGGGCATGCGGCCCGACACCACGATGGAGGGCCTCGCCACCCTGAAGACGCCGTTCCGTCCGCACGGGCGGGTCACGGCCGGTAACGCGTCTCCGCTGACGGACGGTGCCACCGCCTCACTGCTGGCCTCGTCGCGCGCGGCGAAGGAGTTCGGCCTCACCCCGAAGATGCGCATGGTGTCGTTCGCGTTCGCGGGCGTCGAGCCCGAGGTGATGGGCATCGGGCCGATCCCGTCGACGGAGCGCGCCCTGAAGAACGCGGGCCTCGGCATCGACGACATCGGCCTGTTCGAGCTGAACGAGGCGTTCGCCGTTCAGGTCCTGAGCTTCCTCGACCACTTCGGCATCGACGACGACGACCCGCGCGTCAACCAATGGGGTGGTGCGATCGCTATCGGGCATCCGCTGGCCGCCAGCGGGGTACGGCTGATGATCCAGCTCGCGCGCCAGTTCGAACAGCACCCCGAGGTGCGCTACGGCCTGACCGCCATGTGCGTCGGCCTCGGCCAGGGCGGCTCGGTGATCTGGGAGAACCCGCACCACAAGAAGTACGGAAAGTGAGCACGGGCGTGACCGACTATTCGAAGATCGACTTCTCCGACCTGCTGGCGTTCGCGGACGACGAGGTCGTGACGCACAACTACGTGCGCGACGTGAAGCTGGCATCCGGCAAGGTGCTCGCGCTCGTCACCATCGACAACGGGCGCGACCACACCCGTCCGAACACGTTCGGCCCTGTCGGACTGCTCGAGTTGGGCAAGACTTTCGACGAGCTGACGCAGCGAGCGTCGCGTGGCGAGATCCACGCGGTGGCGACGACCGGAAAGCCGTTCATCCTCGCCGCCGGGGCCGACCTCTCCAAGGTCGCCGAGGTGCCCAGCCGCGACATCGCGAAGCGGTTGGCCCAGCTCGGGCACTTCGTGTTCAGCAAGCAGGCATCGTTCGGCGTGCCGAGCTTCGTGTTCATCAACGGGCTCGCGCTGGGCGGAGGGTTGGAGCTGCCGCTCAACGCCGACTACCGGACCATCGACGCCTCCGCCGCAGCGATCGGCCTGCCCGAGGTCTTCCTCGGTCTCGTGCCCGGCTGGGGCGGCACGTTCCTCCTGCCGAACCTGATCGGCATCGAGAACGCCCTGCGGGTCGTGATCGAGAACCCGCTCAAGCAGAACCGGATGCTCAAGGCGCAGGACGCCTTCGAGCTCGGCATCGCGGACCGACTCTTCGCCCCGGTGAACTTCCTCGAGGACTCCATCAAGTTCGTCGACGGCGTTCTGGGCGGCACCGAGAAGGTGGAGCGCAAGAATGCGCCGGGCAGGCTGGAGCGCCTCGCGAAGTGGGACATCGCCATCAAGATCGCGCGCGATCAGGTGGCATCCAAGCTCGGTACCGTCCCGCTCTCGCCGTTCAAGGCGCTCGACCTGCTGAAGGCGGCGAAAGGCGGCGACAAGGAGGCGTGCTTCGCGCTGGAGGATGACGCGCTCGCCGATCTCATCGCCGGGGACCAGCTGCAAGCATCCATCTACGCCTTCAACCTGGTGCAGAAGCGCGCGAAGCGGCCGGCCGGCGCTCCCGACAAGGAGCTCGCGAAGAAGGTCACGAAGATCGGCGTTCTCGGCGCCGGGTACATGGCCAGCCAGTTCGCGCTGCTCTTCCTGCGCAGGCTGCAGGTGCCTGTCGTCATCACCGACATCGACCAGGAGCGCGTCGACAAGGGCGTCGGTTACATCACCGACGAGATCGACAAACTGCTCGGCAAGGGCCGCATCGGCTCCGACGAGGCGAACCGGCTGCGTTCGCTCATCCGCGGCACGACCGACAAGAGCGAGTTCGCGGACTGCGACTGGGTCATCGAGGCGGTCTTCGAGGAGCTCGGTGTCAAGCAGGACGTGTTCGCCGAGATCGAGAAGATCGTCTCGCCCGAGGCGGTGCTCACCACGAACACCTCGAGCCTGTCCGTCGACGAGATCGGCGCGAAGCTCGAGCATCCGGAGCGACTCGTGGGCTTCCACTTCTTCACGCCGGTCGCCGTGATGCCTCTGATCGAGGTCGTGAAGGCGCCGAAGACGGATGACGCCACATTGTCGACCGCGATGGTCACCGCCGCGAAGCTCAAGAAGAACGCCGTGATCACGGCCGACACCCCCGGCTTCGTCGTGAACCGCGTGCTGGCCAAGCTGCTCGGTGAGGCGATGTACGCGGTGGACAGCGGCACGCCGTTCGAGACCGTCGACAAGGCGATCGCACCGCTCGGGCTCCCGATGTCGCCCTCCGTGCTGCTCGATCTGGTCGGGCTCCGGGTGGGCGCGCACGTTCTCGACACGCACCACGCCGCGTTCCCCGATCGCTTCCACCGCAGCGAGAACCTGCACAAGCTCGCTGACTACGGCAAGCTGCTGGAGAAGGACGGCAAGGGCAACGTCAAGGGCTTCGACAAGGGAGCGTTGAAGGTGATCGCCGTCGGCGACAAGCCGCTGACCGAGGAGCAGATCCTGACGCGCGTGCAAGACGGCCTCGCTGACGAGATCCACCGCATGCTCGAGGACGACCACGTCGTGGCCGCCGCCGAAGACATCGACCTCTGCATGATCCTCGGTGCCGGCTTCCCGTTCCAGATGGGCGGGATCACGCCCTACCTCGACAGGGTGGGCGCCAGCGAGCGCGTGTTCGGCGACACGTTCCACCACCCGGTGCTGAAGGGCGTCGGCGCGTAGGTCCTCTGCCAGTAACGCGGGCCTCGACAGCTTTCTTGTGATGTGATCGCGGCTTCGCCGCTCAACATCACTCAATCGGCGAGGTTATGGATGCTCGCATACATAACCTCGCCTCAATCGGATGTCGGGGCCCGCGTTACGTTCGGTGGATGACTCGCTTTCGCTACTACGTCGCCTCCAGCCTTGACGGGTTCATCGCCGACCGAAAGAACGGCATCGACTGGCTCACCGCGTTCGGCTTTGCGGAGTTCACGGCCGACTACGAGCGGTTCATCGCGGAGATCGGCGCGATCGTGATGGGCGCATCCACCTACGAATTCATCCTCGGCGAGGGGCCGGACGCGTACACGTACGACGTTCCCGCCTGGGTGTTCACGCACAGAGATCTCCCCGCGGTGCAGGGGCGGGATGCGCGATTCCATGCCGGCGACGCGGCACCCGTCGTCGACGACATCATGGCCGCCGCAGGCGACCGTGACGTCTGGCTGGTCGGGGGCGGGGATGTCGTCGCGCAGTTCGCGAGGCTCGGCAGGCTGGACGAGCTCATCGTGACCGTCATGCCTGTGGTGCTCGGCGGTGGCGCCCCGTTACTGCCGGTCGACCACGACCTCGGGCTTCGGCTCACGGAGCGCACCGACTTCCCGAGCGGAGCCGTGGGGCTGCGTTACGACGTCGTTCGCTGAGAGGACCGCGCCGGGCGGCGCTGTCACTCCTTGGCGCGGACAACGATCGGCTGGGCACCCGTGTCGCCGCTGACGCCGCGCGCGTACGGGAGCTTGGAGCCGAGCACCATTCCCATCACGTCGTGGGCGATGTGCTGCGGCGTCATCCGTGCGCGATCCAGGATGTCCGCCCGCGCACCATGCTCGAGGAACTCGTCGGGCAGACCCACCTCGGTGACCGCCGTGTCGACGCCTGCCTCGCGCAGGTCCTGTCTGATGCGAGTGCCGATGCCGCCGACCCGGATGCCGTCCTCGATGCACACGACGAGACGGTGCCGCGCGGAGAACTCGATCACGCTCGCGGGAACGGGCACCACCCAACGCGGATCGATCACCGAGCATCCGATGCCCTGTGCCGACAGTCGTTGTGCCACCTCCAGGCCCGTGGAGGCCATCGCTCCGACCGCGACGATGAGCACGTCGCGGCCGTCGTCCTCGCGCAGCACGTCGACACCGTCTGAGGTGCGGCGCACGGCCTCGATCGGCTCGGGCACTGCGCCCTTCGGATAGCGCACAACCGTCGGTCCGTCCTGGACAGCCACGGCCTCGCCGAGCTCTTCCCGCAGCCGCTCACCGTCACGCGGTGCGGCGATCCGGACGCCCGGCACGACCTGGAGCGTCGCGAGGTCCCAGATGCCGTGGTGGCTCGGCCCGTCGGGACCCGTCACGCCCGCGCTGCTCAGCACGAACGTGACGCCCGCCTTGTGCAGGCCGACGTCCATCAGCACCTGATCGAACGCGCGGTTCATGAACGTCGCGTAGAGCGCCACGACGGGATGGAGGCCACCGAACGCCATGCCCGCCGCGCTGGTCGCCGCATGCTGTTCGGCGATGCCTACGTCGATGACGCGTTCCGGGAACCGTTCGGCGAAGCGGTGCAGTCCCACGGGGCGCAGCATCGCTGCCGTGATGCCGACGAGCCGAGCATCCTTCTCGCCCAGTCGCACGATCTCGTCGGCGAAGACCGATGGCCACGACGTGCCGCTGGCCTGTGCGATCGGTTCCCCGGTCTCCGGGTCGATCGGTGCGACGCTGTGGAACTGGTCGGCAGCGTCGCGCAGGGCGGGCTCGTAGCCTCGCCCCTTCTGCGTGATCGCGTGCACGATGACGGGCGCGTCGTAGTTCTTCGCCTGTTCGAGCGCCTCCATGAGGGCGGCGATGTCGTGGCCCTGCACCGGACCGATGTACTTGATGTCGAGGTTGGAGTACAGCGCCTCGTTGTTCGTGAAGCGGGAGAGGAAGCCGTGCAGGCCGCCACGTATGCCCCGGTAGACGGCACGGCCGGGAGCGCCCAGCTTGTCGAACGCGGCCCGGCTGGTGAGGTAGAGGCTCTTGTAGCCGCGGCGGGTGCGCACCGTGTTGAGAAAGCGCGCCATGCCGCCGATCGTGGGAGCGTACGACCGGCCGTTGTCGTTCACGACGATGATCAGTCGGCGGTCGTTGTCGTCGCTGATGTTGTTCAGCGCCTCCCACGTCATTCCGCCGGTGAGCGCGCCGTCGCCCACCACGGCGATGACGTACCGCTCGCGCTGACCCGTCATCGTGAAGGCCCTCGAGATGCCGTCCGCCCACGACAGCGAACTGGACGCGTGCGAAGACTCGACGATGTCGTGCTCCGACTCCGACCGCTGCGGATACCCGGCGAGTCCACCGGTCTGACGCAGAGTCGAGAAGTCCTGACGCCCGGTGAGCAGCTTGTGCACGTACGCCTGATGCCCGGTATCGAACACGATCGCGTCGTGCGGCGACTGGAAGACGCGATGCAGCGCGATCGTCAGCTCGACGACGCCGAGATTGGGTCCGAGATGGCCGCCCGTCTTGGCCACGTTGGAGACGAGGAACTCGCGAACCTCCGCCGCCACCTGCTCGAGCTGGTCCTTCGAGAGAGCGTCGAGATCACGGGGACCTCGGATCGTCTCGAGAAGGGTCATGCCGGCCGCCTTTCGTTCCTGCCCAACGCAGTCTACGCACCGCGCCCTTACGTCACCCCGGTGCGCGATTCGTTCATCGAAGGCGCCCCGGAGAGCACGGGTCCTGCGACCCACGCCCCTCCGGGTGCTCATCGATGGGACGTCAGACCAGGCTGCGCAACACGTACTGGAGGATGCCGCCGTTGCGGTAGTAGTCGGCTTCACCGGGCGTGTCGATGCGCACGACAGCGTCGAACTCCACGGGCTCCTTGCCGTCTGCGGAGTGCGCGGTCGGGGTGGCCGTGACATGCACGGTCTTCGGCGTCGAGCCCTCGTTGAGCTTCGTGAGGCCGCTGATCGCGATCTCCTCCGTTCCGTCCAGGCCAAGGCTCTCGGCGGATTCGCCGGCCGGGAACTGGAGCGGTACGACGCCCATGCCGATCAGGTTCGAGCGGTGGATGCGCTCGAAGCTCTCCGCGATGACAGCCTGCACGCCGAGCAGCGTCGTGCCCTTCGCCGCCCAGTCGCGGGAGGACCCCGATCCGTACTCCTTGCCCGCCAGGATCACGAGAGGAGTTCCAGCGTTCTGGTAGTTCACCGAGGCGTCGTAGATGAACGATTGGGGGCCGTCCGGCTGCGTGAAGTCGCGCGTGTAGCCGCCCTCAACACCGTCGAGGAGCTGGTTCTTCAGACGGATGTTCGCGAAGGTACCGCGGATCATCACCTCGTGGTTGCCGCGCCGCGACCCGTACGAGTTGAAGTCCTTGCGTTCGACTCCGTGCTCGCTCAGGTAGTGGCCGGCCGGGCTGTCGGCCTTGATCGATCCGGCGGGGCTGATGTGGTCCGTCGTGACGGAGTCGCCGAGCTTGGCAAGCACCCGGGCACCCGAGATGTCGACGACCGGGGCCGTCTCCACGGTCATCCCCTCGAAGTAGGGAGGCTTGCGCACGTAGGTGGACTCCGCATCCCACTCGAACGTGGAGCCGGTCGGCGTTGGCAGCGAGCGCCAACGCTCGTCACCGTCGAACACGCTCGCGTACTCACGCGTGAACATGTCCTGGTTGATGGACTCGTCGATGGTCTGCTGCACCTCGGCGGCGTCGGGCCAGATGTCCTTGAGGTAGACGTCGTTGCCGTCCTGATCGGCGCCGAGTGCATCCGTCTCGAAGTCGAAGTTCATCGAACCGGCCAACGCGTAGGCGATCACCAGGGGCGGGCTGGCCAGGTAGTTCATCTTCACGTCAGGGTTGATGCGGCCCTCGAAGTTGCGGTTGCCGGAGAGAACCGCGGTGACCGCGAGGTCGTTGCCGTTGACCGCGGCCGAGATCTCCTCGGGCAGCGGGCCGGAGTTGCCGATGCAGGTCGTGCAGCCGTAGCCGACGAGATAGAAGCCGAGGTCCTCCAGGTATCCGGTGAGTCCGGCCTTCTCGTAGTACTCGGTGACGACCTTGGACCCCGGTGCGAGCGTGGTCTTCACCCAGGGCTTCGCCTTGAGGCCCTTGCGAGCGGCGTTGCGGGCCAGGAGGCCGGCGGCGAGCATGACCTCCGGGTTCGACGTGTTCGTGCACGACGTGATGGCAGCGATCGCCACCGCACCGTGGTCGATGGTGAAGTCGCCGTCGCTCATCGTCACGTGGGTCGGCTTGGATGCCGTCAGCGGAGCGTGGCTGTGGTGATGGTGCTGGTGGATGCTGCGGGCATCCTCCGGGCTCAGCTCGCCAGGGTCGGACGCCGGGAACGACTCGGAGATGGTGAGGTCGACCAGGTCGTGATCGATCTCGGCGTAGTCGTTCAGGTCGGTGTTGAACTGCTCCTTGGCGCGGCTCAGCTCGATGCGGTCCTGCGGGCGACGCGGACCGGCGATCGACGGAACGACCGTGCCGAGGTCCAGCTCCAGGTACTCGCTGTACACCGGCTCGTTCTCCGGCTCGTGCCAGAGGTGCTGCGCCTTCGAGTACTCCTCGACGAGGTGCACCTGCGCTTCAGACCGACCGGTGAGTCGAAGGTATTCGAGCGTGACGTCGTCGATCGGGAAGATCGCCGCTGTCGAGCCGAACTCCGGGCTCATGTTGCCGATCGTGGCGCGGTTCGCGAGCGGCACCTGCGAGACGCCGGCGCCGTAGAACTCGACGAACTTGCCGACCACGCCGTGCTTGCGCAGCATCTGCGTGATGGTGAGCACCACGTCGGTCGCGGTCACGCCGGCCGGGATGGAACCGGTGAGCTTGAAGCCGACCACCTTGGGGATGAGCATCGAGACGGGCTGGCCGAGCATGGCAGCCTCGGCCTCGATGCCGCCGACGCCCCAGCCGAGGACGCCGAGGCCGTTGACCATCGTGGTGTGCGAGTCCGTGCCGACGAGAGTGTCGGGATACGCCTGGAGCTTTCCTCCCACTTCGCGGGTGAACGTGACGCGGGCCAGGTGCTCGATGTTGACCTGGTGCACGATGCCGGTCCCCGGGGGCACGACCTTGAAGTCGTCGAACGCCGACTGGCCCCAGCGGAGGAACTGGTACCGCTCGCCGTTGCGCTCGTACTCCAGCTCGACGTTGCGCTCGAAGGAGTCGAGCGTTCCGAACACGTCGGCGATCACGGAGTGGTCGATCACGAGTTCGGCGGGGGCGAGCGGGTTGATCTTCTCCGGGTCGCCGCCCAGCTCGCTGACGGCCTCACGCATCGTGGCGAGGTCGACGATGCAGGGAACGCCGGTGAAGTCCTGCATCACCACGCGCGCCGGCGTGAACTGGATCTCCGTGTCCGGCTCCGCCTCGGGCTGCCAGTTGCCGAGAGCGCTGATCTGGCTCTTGGTGACGTTGGCACCGTCTTCGGTGCGAAGCAGGTTCTCCAGCAGCACCTTGAGGCTGAACGGGAGCTTCTCGTAGCCGGGAACGGCCTCGATCTTGAAGATCTCGTAGTCCGTCGAATCCACCGTGATGGTGTCTCGTGCTCCAAAGCTGTTCGGTGCGGAAACGCTGTCGGCTGTCACGCTGCCCTCTCCTTCGTCGGCAGAAATTTATCTTGATGTCGAGATAACTCTAACACCCGCTCGAACGCGGATGCGGGGCCCATCGGGCCCCGAACGGCTCGCGCCTGATGGCTCACTCGTCGGATTCCTGCGCCGACTTCGGCGGGTAGACGGCACGTGCAACGAGCCAGGACACGAGCACCAGCGTCGCGTACAGCGGAACGCCCATGAGCAGCTTGGTGAACCCGAGGGCGACCGTCAGACCGGCGAAGTAGAGCGGCAGCTGCACGGCGAGGCGTGCGGCGAAGAGGGCGAGCCAGCACGCGGTGAGAACCTGCATGACGCGGCGCTTGCTCGCGCTCGCCCGCCAGGCGACGCCGTCGCCCATGAGGTAGCCGATGACGAGCCCGAGCAGCGGCCATCCCACGAGCATGGAGACGAGCATCGCCGCCCCGTATCCGGCGTCGATGAAGAAGCCGAGCAGGAAGTTGTTCGCGGCGTTGCCCGTGATCAGCGCGAGGATGGCGGACGCGGCCACCCCGATCAGCCCGGCGACCGCCTGCGTCACCTGGGTCTTCGTGAAGATGCGGATCAGGGTGAAGACGACGGCGACGAGCACGGATGCGCCGAGGGAGACGGGCATGGCCAGCTGCTGGGCCCACGGCTCGTGGACGCTCGTGAGCACCGTGAACGGCACCAGGAACAGGAGTCCGGGAAGGATGGTCTCGCACAGGCCTCGCGCTCCGCCCATCGCATCGAATAGGGCGCGCCCGGTCGGAGCGTCCCCTCCGGCGATGGCACCGATCCCCCCGCCGCTCGCCGCCTGGGCGATCGCCTTGCCGAGACCGGCAGCAGCGGTCGCTTCGCCCCGTTCGGCGTCGGACTCGTCGCGTTCGGCCACGATCACGCGTCGGTCGGCGTTGCCGGCATCCGCAGGGGGATCAGATCGCGCGGCGGCATCGGCTGATTTCCGCGCACGACGACCACGCTGCGGAACAGGTCTTCGATGTCGGCGGCTGCGGTCGGGTCGATCGCTGCATCGCCGGCGATCACGCCACGGAGGAACCATCTCGGCCCGTCGACACCGATGAACCGCGCGATGCGCGTCTCCCCCGGAACGCCGGGCTGGGCGACCGGGATCTCTGCCACGAGCTCCGGTCCGAACACGCCGTCGCGCTCGCTGGTGCGCCCGCCCTGGTGCTGGATCTGGTCGGCGATCTGCGCCCGGATCTCGTGCCACAGCCCGCTGGACCTGGGTGCGGCGAACGGCTGCACCTGCAGCGTCGAACCGGCGAAGTCGAGGCCGACGGCCACCACTCTTCCGGTCTCCTCCTCGACCTCCAGCCGCAGCTGCAGGCCCTCGCGCGGCAGAACCTTGACACCGCCGAGGTCGATGTACGGGCGAACCGGGTTGGCCTCGCTGTCGTCGAACGGACCCTCGATCTCGCGGTCTTCGGGCGCCGACTTCTCCCACTCTTCTGGGGCGATGTCGCCTGTGTCGCTCACGCGTTCTCTCCTGACTCAAGTGCGGTGTATCCGGTGGAGCCGAATCCGTTCGCCCCGCGCACGCTCTCCGGCAGCTCGTCGACGCTGATGAACGTCGCACGAGTCACCGGCATCACCACGAGCTGGGCGATGCGATCGCCGGGAGCGATCGTGTAGGCCGCGTCGGCATCCGTATTGAGCAGCGTGACGCGGATCTCGCCGCGGTAGCCGGCATCCACCGTCCCGGGTGCGTTCACGATCGTGATGCCGTGCCGTGCGGCGAGACCGCTGCGGGGAACCACGAAAGCGGCGTAGCCGTCCGGTAGCGCGATCGCGACCCCGGTGCCCACCGTCGCCCGTTCTCCGGGGTTCAGCGTGATGGCATCCGTGGAGCACAGATCGGCTCCTGCGTCGTCGTGGTGCGCGTACCTTGGGGGCTCCAGCGCCGTTGTCAGCACGTCGACGGATTCGATCACGTGTCGAGGGTAGTGCAGAACTCTGGTCGAATAGACGTATGACCGTGTACCGAGAGCGGCTCTGGGCCGCCCCCTGGCTTTTCGTCGCGACGGCGCTCGTGATCCCCGCCAGCATCATCGTGTTCGCGCCGATCAACATGACCGTCGGAATCGTCTGCGCCGTGCTGCTCTACGCGGGATGCGTGGCCGGCCTGATCGCCGGATCGCCGACCATCGAGGTGACGACGGGGGAGCTGAAGGCGGGTCGTGCGCACATCGAGCGCCGCTACCTCGGCGCGGCGGAGACGTTCGAGGGCACCGAGGCGACCATGCAGCGCGGGCGGCTGCTGGACGCCCGTGCCTGGTTGCTCATCCGCGGCTGGGTGAGCGGAGTGGTACGCGTCCCGATCCTCGACGAGGACGACCCCGCGCCCTATTGGCTGCTCTCCACCAGGCGCCCGAACGAGCTCGCACGGGCGCTCAACGACAGAGCCGGCGACAATCTGCCGCCGGCTCCTCATTCTTGATGAAGTCTCAGGCCGCGCACTCCACGCAGATCGGCCCCAGCTTCGTCTCGTGATCGATCTGCGAGCGGTGCTTCACCAGGAAGCAGCTCACGCAGGTGAACTCGTCGGCCTGCGGGGGCAGGACGACGACGTCGAGATCGATGTCGGAGAGGTCTGCTCCGGGAAGCTCGAAACCGCCTGGATTGTCGGCATCGTCGACGTCGACCACCCCGGACATCTTGTCGGGAACCCGCTCTTTGAGGGCCTCGATCGACTCGGAGTCGTCGTCGGTCTTCCGCGGCGCGTCGTAATCGGTTGCCATTCCCATCCACTTCTTGTTCATGCGATCCGAAGAAATCGGCGGGCATAGTTTGCATCAGGCGCCCTGGAATAGCAAACGGGCCATTGCCGATTCTTTCGGCCTTCGGTTGTGCGCTCCGATCAACTCGCGGCGCGCCCCGGTTATTCCCCGGAAATGCCGCCATTCCATGGCAGGGTTGCCTCGAACGCAACGAGGTCGAAAGAGGCGTTTCGCATGCAGGATTTGAAGGTCATCGGGATCGAGAACGGCGCTCTGCTCGCCGCGAACGACAGCGGTGAGCGATTCCGCATCGCCATCGACGAGATGCTGCAGTCGCGGCTGCGTCAGATCAAGCCCGACCCCGTGACGGGTCCCAAGGTCTCGCCGCGGGAGATCCAGGCGCACATCCGCTCCGGACTGTCGGCGGAAGAGGTCGCGTCGCTGACCGGGGCGGCCATCGGCTACGTGGAGCGCTTCGAGGGCCCGATCGTGGCAGAGCGGGAGCACATCGTGACGTCCGCCCTGGCCGTCCCGGTGCGCACCGGCGCCGACATCGACCCGCTCAGCGAGGGCGACACGTTCGGCGCCGTCATCCGCGATCGTCTCGCCTCGGTCGGGGCGACGGGTGAGCGCTGGACGAGCTGGAAGGAACCGGAGGGCGGCTGGATCGTCAAGCTCACGTTCGTGGCCGACGACGTCGACCACGATGCGCGCTGGACCTTCGAGCCGCGCAAGATGGCCCTGGCTCCGTCGAATGCCGACGCGCACACCCTCTCGCAACAGGGAGAGCTGCAGACGGGCCTCATTCCTCGGTTGCGGGCCGTCTCGCCGGTGCTGCCGGTGCCGGACGAGTCCCGTTTCGACAGCGGCGCCTTCACCTTCGACGATGCGCCGGCTGCCGGAGCACGGCCTGAGCAGTCCGGGGGCAGAGAACAGTCCGCCACTCGAACGCCGCAGAACGTGAACAACGCCATCACCATCCAGGCGATCAAGCGCGCGGACGACGAGGAGCCGAGAGACGTCCACCAGACGGCTGACCTGCTCGAGGCACTGCGCAAGCGTCGCGGGGAGCGCGAAGCGGCCGGGCTGCGCGACTCTCAGCCGCAGTCGGTGGACATCCCGCTGGACACGTTCGACTCGACGGATGTCCCCGCTCTCGCCGAGCCGCCGGTCGCGCCCCTGCCGCAGGCATCCGATCGATCCGGAACCGGTCCGGTGCGCGGCGCGAAGCGGGGACGCAAGTCGATGCCCAGCTGGGACGAGATCGTCTTCGGCGCGCGCACCGACGACGACCTGGCGTAGACGCCTACTCGAAGGCGCCGAGCCGGATCAAGGGGACCTTCCGCTCCTCCGGGGCGAACGATCCGTGCTGGCCCACCATGCGGCGGCTTTTCGCGCCCTCCGGCGTCGAGTCGTAGTAGGCGATGCGTCCCCGTGCGGCGACCAGAACGTTGCCGATGCGCGGTGCGACATCGGCGTCAACGATCGGGCCGAACCATCCCGCGTCGATCGCCTCCGACCGGGTGGCGATCCAGGCCCGATGCTCCTCCGCTTCCCGCCAGGCGGCGGCCAGCGCCTGCTCGTCGGACTCCGGCGCATCCGGGCCGAGGTAGAGCTGCAGCAGCCTCGGGTCGCCGCCCACCCGTAGGACTCCGTCGGTCAGGCGGGGAACGGCGTCGTAGAGCACGTGCGATGTCTGGGGCACGTCGAGGATTCCGTGGTCGGCCGTGACGAACGCGCCCTCGCCGGCGCGCAGCGACCGGGCGAGCCGCGCCATCGCCGAGTCGAGTTCCTCCAGGGCGACGAGCCAGGCATCCGACTCCCAGCCGCTGGCGTGGGCAGCCACGTCCAGTTCGGGAACATAGAGGTACACCAAGCGCTTGCCGCCGCGATCGAAGAGATCGCGCACGACCTCCACGCGGCGTTCCATGCTGTCGGCGGCGACGTACTCGGCACCGCGGAGCACGGCGGCGGTGTACGAGGAGGAGCGGTAGCGCTCGGGCCCGACGGCGTATGAGGGGATGCCTTGGCGTGCCGACGCTTCGAACACGGTCTCGCAGCGCTGCCAGCTCTCGGGCGCGGGAGTCCGGTTCCATCCGCTGAGGTGGTTGAACGCACGACCGGTCGCTGGGTCGTACCCGCGGTAGCCGACGATGCCGTGCTCGCCGGGCATCCGTCCCGTGCACAGCGTGGCGATCGCCGCCGCTGTCGGCGTCGGCGAGCCGCTGTCGAGCGTCGATGCCCGGTTCAGCCGCGGACCGAGGAAGCGGGCGTGCCCCGAACGAGCCCGCAGGGACTGGGCTCCCAGCCCATCGACGAGCACGACGACGGCCCTGGCGACCTGCGGAATCGGGATGCTCGGACGCGCTCCCGAGATGCTGGACAGGCAACTGGTCAGAACGTCGGCAAGGCTCGTCGATGACGGGAATCCGGCCGGTAGCATTGAGCCCACCCGGCCAGTCTGGCAGACCCGCGCGGACTGGGATCCTCCCCGCCGGAGGCGTGTGAGTACCCGGTTTCCGCCCGCAGAGATTGCACGAATGAGCCCAGCAGACAACCGCAGATCACCTCGAACCGCCGCGGCGGAGAGCACCACCCCTGAGCGCATCGAAGACATCGACGTCTCCAGCGAGATGCAGAGCTCGTATCTGGAGTACGCGTACTCGGTGATCTACTCCAGGGCGCTCCCGGATGCCCGCGACGGTCTGAAGCCGGTGCAGCGCCGCATCCTGTACCAGATGAGCGAGATGGGGCTTCGGCCCGAGCGCGCTCACGTGAAGTCCGCCCGCGTAACCGGCGAGGTGATGGGCAAGCTGCACCCGCACGGAGATGCTGCGATCTACGACGCCCTCGTGCGCATGGCGCAGGACTTCACGCTGCGGCTGCCGCTGATCGACGGCCACGGGAACTTCGGATCCCTCGACGACGGGCCGGCCGCCGCCAGGTACACGGAGGTGCGGCTCGCACCAGCCGCGCTCACGATGACAGAGGGCATCGACGAGGACGAGGTCGACTTCGTCCCGAACTACGACAACCAGCTCATGCAGCCCGACGTGCTGCCGTCGGCCATCCCGAATCTGCTGGTCAACGGAGCCAGCGGCATCGCCGTCGGCATGGCGACCAACATGGCGCCGCACAACCTGGTGGAGGTCGTCGGCGCGGCGCGCCACCTGCTGGACAACCCGGACGCGTCGCTGGACGAGCTGATGGAGTTCGTGCCGGGGCCCGACCTGCCGGGCGGCGGCATCATCGTCGGTCTGGACGGGGTGAAGGATGCCTACGCCACCGGTCGGGGCACGTTCCGCACCCGGGCGAAGGTCTCGGTCGAGCCCATCACGGCACGCAAGACGGGACTCGTCGTCACCGAGCTGCCATACCTCGTCGGTCCCGAGAAGGTGATCGAGAAGATCAAGGACGGCGTGAACGCGAAGAAGCTCGCCGGCATCTCCGACGTCACCGACCTGAGCGACCGCAGTCGAGGACTTCGCCTCGTGATCGACATCAAGACCGGATTCAGTCCGCAGGCGGTGCTTGAGCAGCTCTATCGCTACACACCGTTGGAAGACGGCTTCTCGATCAACAACGTCGCTCTGGTCGACGGCAACCCGCGCACGCTCGGGCTCCGTGAACTGCTGCGGGTCTACCTCGACCACCGCATCGAGGTGGTGACCCGTCGCTCCCGATACCGGCTGGCTCGCAAGCGCGAGCGGCTGCACCTCGTGGAGGGCCTGCTCATCGCGATCCTCGACATCGACGAGGTCATCCAGGTCATCCGCACGAGCAACGACAGCGACCAGGCTCGCACCCGGCTCATGCAGGTGTTCGACCTCAGCCAGGTGCAGTCCGAGTACATCCTCGAGCTGCGCCTGCGCCGACTGACGAAGTTCTCGCGCATCGAGCTCGAGACCGAGCGCGACACGCTGCTGACCGAGATCGCCGAGCTGGAGGAGATCCTGGCGTCCGACGACCGAATCAAGGAGGTCGTCTCCAGAGAGCTGGGCGACGTGGCCGACCGGTTCGGCACGCCGCGGCGCACCATGCTCACCTCCGCCGCTCCCTCAAGGGCGACCGCCGGGACGAAGGCGCAGGCAGTGCTCGAGGTCGCCGACGTGCCGTGCCGCGTCTTCCTCTCCGCCACTGGGCGGCTCGTGCGTGTCGATCTTCCGCAGGATGCCGAGGGAACGGCACCGCGCATCACTCCCCCTTCCAGGCGCAGCAAGCACGACGCCGTGCTGTCGTCCGTCACGACGACGAGCCGTACTGAGATCGGCGCCGTCACGAACCGTGGCCGCATCGTGCGGTTCTCCCCCGTCGACCTTCCCGGGGTGCCGGCGAACTCGGTGCAGCTCGGGGCCGGCGTGCGGGCATCCGACTACATCGGCCTGACCGACCGAGGCGAACGCGTCCTCGCTGTGGTCGCGGCGGACTCCGCCGTTCCACTCACGCTCGGCACGGCACAGGGTGTGGTGAAGCGTCTGATTCCCGGCGACTGGGCCAACAAGCCGGACTTCGAGGTGATCGCGCTCAAACCGGGCGACTCTGTCGTCGGTGCGGGCGAGGCGTCGGACTCCGACGAGCTCGTCTTCGTGACCACGGATGCCCAGCTGCTGCGGTTCGCCGCCTCCTCCGTTCGCCCGCAGGGGCGAGGCGCCGGCGGCATGGCCGGCATCAAGCTCGCCGGCGGCGCGACCGCGATCTCGTTCGACGTCGTGCCTGAGCAGGCCGCACAGGACGCCGTCGTCGTCACGATCGCGACGAGCGCCAGCACGCTGGCCGGCACCAATCCGGGAACCGGCAAGGTCTCGCCCTTCGCGGAGTTCCCTTCGAAAGGCAGGGCGACAGGCGGCGTGCGCGCCCAGCGCTTCCTCAAGGGCGAGGATCAGCTCGCGGTGGCGTGGGTCGGCGAGGCTCCCGCGCTGGCGGTATCGGGCGACGGGACTCCGCGAGCCCTGCCAGAGGCGGGTGCGAAGCGGGATGCGTCCGGCGCACCGCTCGACGCGGTGATCGGCGCGGTCGGCGCCTCCGTAGGCTGATCGGCGCCGTTACGCGTCGATGCGTTCCCGGCTCAGCTGGTCGCTGCTGGAGATGATGAATTCCTTGCGGGGCGCCACGTCATTGCCCATCAGCATCTCGAACACCTCGGCCGCCCGCTCCGCGTCATCCAGCCGTACCCGACGCAGCAGACGGTGCGTGCGGTCCATCGTGGTGGTCGCGAGCTGGTCGGCATCCATCTCGCCGAGGCCCTTGTAACGCTGCGGCGGCTCCTGCCAGCGCTTTCCCGCCTTCTTGAGGCCGGCGAGCACGGCGTGCAGCTCCTGGTCCGAGTACGTGTAGACGGTCTCGTTCGGCTTCGAACCCGGGTTCATCACGATGACGCGGTGCAGCGGCGGAACTGCGGCGAACACCCGGCCGGCCTCGATCATCGGCCGCATGTAGCGGAAGAACAAGGTGAGCAGCAGGGTGCGGATGTGCGCACCGTCGACATCCGCGTCGCTCATGATGATGACCTTGCCGTAGCGTGCGGCGTCGAGGTCGAAGGTGCGGCCGGATCCCGCTCCGATCACCTGGATGATCGACGCGCACTCCTGGTTGGAGAGCATGTCGGAGATCGAGGCCTTCTGCACGTTCAGGATCTTGCCCCGGATCGGCAACAGCGCCTGGTGCTCGCTGTCCCGTGCCCGGCGTGCCGTTCCGAGCGCCGAGTCGCCCTCGACGATGAACAGTTCGCTGTGCGCCACGTCGGTCGAGCGGCAGTCCACGAGCTTGGCCGGCAGGGAGGACGTCTCGAGGGCGTTCTTGCGTCGCTGCGTCTCCTTGTGCGCCCTGGCGGAGATGCGCGACTTCATCTCGGAGACGACCTTGTCGAGCAGCTGGGCGGACTGCGCTTTGTCATCGCGCTTGGGCGACGCGAAGCGGGCAGCGAGCCCGTCGCTCACCACCTTCGCCACGATGGCGCGTACCGCAGGCGTGCCCAGCACCTCCTTGGTCTGGCCCTCGAACTGCGGCTCCGGGAGTCGCACAGTGAGCACTCCGGTGAGGCCGGCGAGGATGTCGTCCTTCTCCAGTTTCTCCGTCGCCGTCACCTTCAGACGGCGCGCGTTCTGCTCGACCTGCTGCCGGAAGAACTTCATCAGACCCTGATCGAATCCGGCCTGGTGGCTTCCGCCCTTCGGCGTCGCGATGATGTTGACGAACGTGCGGAACACGGTGTCGTACCCGGTGCCCCAGCGGAGGGCGACGTCGACCTCGCACTCGCGCTGCACCTCCGTCGGCAGCATCGCTCCGTGCTCGTTCAGCACGGGGACGGTCTCGGTGAACGTCCCCGAGCCGGCGAGACGCCAGGTGTCGGTGATCGCGGTGTCGGGCGCGAGGTAGTCCGCGAACTCGCTGATGCCGCCCTCGTACGTGAAGTCCGTGCGCTCGGGTGCCTCGGTGCGGGCATCCGTGATGCCGATCGTCAGGCCGGGGACCAGGAACGCCGTCTGGCGTGCTCTCCCCACCAGGTCGTCGACGCTGAACTCGACGTTCTTGCCGAAGATCTGCCGGTCGGCCCAGTAGCGGATGCGTGTGCCCGCGACGCCCTTCGCCACCTTGCCGACGACACGCAGCTCGCTGCGCGACTCGAACGGTGTGAATGGCGAGTTGGGGCTCGGGTCGCCGGAATCAGCGAACACGCCAGGCTCGCCGCGGTGGAACGACATGGCCCAGGTCTTTCCGTCGCGATCCACCTCGACGTCGAGGCGCTCGGACAGCGCGTTGACCACGGACGCACCGACGCCGTGCAGGCCGCCTGACGACGAGTAGGACCCGGAGCCGAACTTGCCTCCGGCGTGCAGCTTGGTGAACACGACCTCGACGCCGGAGAGGCCTGTCTTCGGCTCGATGTCCACCGGGATGCCGCGTGCCTTGTCGCGCACTTCGACGCTCTCGTCTGGATGGAGGATCACCTCGATGTCGGAACCGTATCCGGCGAGGGCCTCGTCGACCGAGTTGTCGATGATCTCCCAGAGGCAGTGCATGAGGCCGCGGGCATCCGTCGAACCGATGTACATGCCGGGGCGTTTGCGTACGGCCTCCAGGCCTTCGAGCACCGAGAGGTGTCTGGCGGAGTAGTCGTTCGTCGCCACGGGGTCTCCAGATGTCGTGTCATGGCCGGGAACCACGGGAAAGGAGCCAGGCCATCGTTCAGGATATCGACCGCCCCCGCGCTCACCGGCGACCGACACCCAGCTGCGCCAGGTGCGTTGTCCACCGCCTACGCGCACAGCGAAATGGGCCTGGATGGAGCATGCTCACGGTGTCGACGTGCTTGTATGGAGACAACCAATCGCAAAACGTTCGGGTTTTCCAGAAAGGAGCTCAGCATGTCGAACTACGCAGGCCATGTCGCCACCCCCGGTGCCGACGAGCTCCCCACGGGCCCCGCGCTGACCGCAGCCGACCGCTGCGACGCGTGCGGTGCGCAGGCGTACGTGCGGGTGACCGTGAACGGCAGCGAGCTGCTGTTCTGCGCCCACCACGCCAAGAAGCACCACGAGAAGCTCTCCAGCATCGCGACCAACTGGCACGACGAGACATCCCGTCTCTTCGAGGACCAGCGGGCCTGACGACACACTGACATCGGGAGGCGTCCCTTCGCTCCGGCGAGGGGGCGCCTCCTTCGTCGTTCACCCGCAATAGGTGCGCGGGATGCGCCGGTCCACCTTGAGCACGATCTCCTCGCCGATGGTGTCGATCGACTCGGCCCACTCGGTCGCCGTCGGCTCGCCGTCGTCGCCCGGACCGAAGAGAACCGCCTCATCCCCCACGCCGGCGTCGCCCGCGTGCACCGACATCCAGTCCCGGCCGACGCGGAGCACGGGATGCCTGTGCCCCCGGATCCCGACGCCGACCGCGCTCGCTTCCGTGCTCCGACCGACGACACTGGACGGCACACCGTGCCAGGCACCCAGCGGAAGGACGGCCTCGCCGTCGCGCACATCGACGACATGGGTGCGCAACGACATGACCGGACTGATGCCGAGCTCGGGCTCGTGCGGACCGCCTGCCGGTGAGATGCCGTAGACGAAGGCGCCGACACGCACCAGGTCGTACCGGAATTCGGCGCGCAGGAAGGAGGCCGCGCTGGCGGCCAGATGCCGGTACTCGGGCGCCAGTCCGACAGCCTCCGCCGAGGAGAGCGCCGAGTCGAAGCGCACGCGTGCCCGATCGTCGTCCTCGTCCGACGCCTCCGAGATGTGGCTCCACACTCCGTCGACCGAGATCCGCCCCTCCGCCTGCAGCTGGGCTGCCCTGGCGACGAACGGGCGCCAGTCCTCGACGCGCACGCCGTTCCGGTTGAGGCCCGTGTCGATCTTGAGATGCACCCGAATCGGCCGGGCAGTACCCGCGGATGCTGCTGCCTCGAGCACGCCGCGATCGCCGACGCCGAGGTCGATCCCGGCGTCGTGCGCGGCTGCCAGATCATCGCGCGAGCTGAGCAGCCACGCGAACACCCGTGGCCCTTCGCCCACGACGGATCGGACACGCAGCGCCGTCTCCACGTCGAGCGCGCCGACCCAGCGGATGCCGTGCTCGATCGCCCTGGGCACGAGCACGTCCGCGCCGTGCCCGTACGCGTCGTTCTTGACCACGAACATGGTCTCTGCGGGGGCGACCCGGGAGCGCACAGTGCGCAGGTTGGCGTCGAACCGGGCGAGATCGACCCTGGCGTGAGTCAGCGGCGCGTTCGCGTCGGATCGCTGTGTCGTGCTCATCGTGTATAGCTCCGCACCACTCGGGGACCCATCGCCGCTGCGATCTCCACCGGATCGAACCCGGTGATCGACGCCCACTCCGACACAGTCGGTTCTCCGGCGGCCGGATCGCCGAGGAAGACCACCTCGTCTCCGGCATGCACGACGGCATCGCCGACGTCGATGACGACCACGTCCATCGCGACGCGTCCGATCACCCGGGCGGGGCATCCGTCGACGAGCACGGTCGCGCGGTTGCCGATGCTCCTGGGCACACCGTCGGCGTAACCGCAGGTGACGAGCGCGATGGTGCCATCCTCCGGCGCTCGGTAGATGTAGCCGTACGAGACGCCCTCCCCCGCCAGAATGCGTTTCACCGTCACGACCTGGCCGGTCAGTCGTGCCACGGGCGCCCCCGTCGACGTGCCGTCGGGCAGCGGGATGCCGTACAGACCGCGCCCGACCCGCACATACGCGTCGTCGGCGCCGTACCCGACGAGCACGCCGGCCGTGCCGTGCAGGTGTCTCGACAGCTCGGGTGCGAGCGCAGCCGCTTCGTGGAGGGCGGCGGATGCGGCGGCGTGCGGGGTGCGGGCATCCGCGACGCCCATGAGAGCAACCGGAGGAACTGCGCCGGCGATCGCCTCGAAGGCGCCGCGATCATCCGGCCGGATGCCTCGCGGCGCGCCGCCGCAGTCGATCACGACGTGTGCACCGGATGCGCCGAGGGCCGTCGCGTCGTCCGCCTCCCGCTGCGTGGCGACCGCTGCCTGCACGCCGAGGCCGTCAGCGACCGCGCCGGTGGGTCGGAGTGCTAGAAGGGGCGCCGCGATGCCGGCGTCCCGCAGCCGAAGCGCCTCGTCGAAGTCCGCGACGGCGAGTAGATCCGCTCCGCCCTCGAGGCAGGCACGGGCCACAGGAACGAGACCGTGGCCGAAACCATCGTGGTCGACGCACGCGATGAGACCGCGTGCGGCCTCGCGATAGCGGCGCACATTGGCGGCCAGCGAGTCGAGGCGAACCGAGAGACGGCGGGAATCGGCGGTCACGGCACGGCAATCTTCGTCATGGTCTCGATACTCCCCGCTTCACCGGACGGATCCTCACAGGAGCGTCCGGGTCACTGAATCGTGGTGAACACCGACGATACGTGGGCTCGCATGCGTTCGGTCGCCCGCTCGGCGAGCCGGTCGAACTCCGCCAGCGAGGCATCCGGCGTGTAGGTGATCCGCGCGTGTCGGGCGGCGGCCGCCGCGAGACAATCCGCGAGCCAGGGGTTGAGCGGAAGCAAGGGGCCCTGGAGCAGCGTTCCCGTGATCGTCGCGGTCTGGACCCCGTCAGGACGCGACACCGTCCCCGTCACGTCGCGAAGGATCGTGACGAACGGCCGGGCCACGCCGGACAACTCCGTGGCCTGGTCCTCGAATCCGATCACTTGCCGTTTCGTCCCGTCGCCGCCAGCGGTCTCTGCTATCGCATACCCGACCCGGCGTGCACGTCCGCGGTGCGCGGTCACGGGTAGGAGCCCGAGACCGTCGAGCGAGCCGGTGCGGTCTTCGATGCGGGCGCAGAGCAGTTCGAGACCGGCCCCGACCGCGAAGAACGGAACGCGCTCCGCCCACTGGGACAGCGTCGCGCGCTGCGAGAGGGCGTCCGCATTCACGCGCCGCAGCGCCGACAACGGGCCGTTGCCGATCACGACCAGGTCGGGCTCGGCACCCAGCGCGGATCCCGGGCGGTGCTCCTCGACGGTGACCGGCACGCCCGATCGCTCCAGACGAGTTCGGAGCACATCGACATTGCCCGCATCGCCGGTCACGCCGAGCTCGTCGGGGTACAGCTGAAGAATCCGCACTCCGGCGGCATCGTGCGTCACAGGCGAGTCTCCAGGTCCGGGAATCCGAGGTATTTGCGCGCCAGCATCATCTGCTCGTAGTTCACGAACCACAGCTTTCGGTCGTGTTCCGGAGCGGGAAGGGCGCGCATGAGTTCGATCGCCTTCTCGAGGTCCGGCTCGACGGTCGTGACCGGGACGCCGGCGTAGGCGAGCCGCAACGCGACCTGCCACGACTTCTCGCCAGTGACAACGTCCACGTGATCGAGTGCGTCGAAGTCGACGTCGTAGATCCACGAGATGTCGGGCGTTCCCTCGTCGAGGGCGAACATGACCTGCTGCGGCGGCGTGCTCAGCGAGTCGAGGTTGAGCTGAAGGCTCGGTCCGTTCTTGAACATGACGAACTCGACCGACTCGTCGCCGAACGGAATGACCTCTCCCCTGCCGTATGCCGGCCGCATGCTGCCGAACGCCTGCACGACGCGCTTCGTGTCGAACTCGTCGCCCAGCACGAGGCGCGCCGTCGCGGATGCCGCTGCCGCGTCGACCGCATAGTGCAGTCCGCGCGCCGGCAGCTCGACCGAGACCACGTCGCCACCCACGGCGATGGTCGCCTCGCGTCCGCCGAACGACCGCACCTCGCCGAGTGCGGCCGGCCTGGCGGCCTCCGCGCCGTCACGGAAGTCCGGTGCGTTCAGGAGGCCGTGCTTGCTGGCAGCGAGCACGGAGTCGGATGCCCCGAAGTACGACACGTCGGGCACGGACTTCGAACCGAGGCGGCTCTGCACCTGACTCAGCAGCGGGTCTTCCCGGTTCGTGACGATGTGCTCGCTGGCCAGCACCGAGGCATCCAGCATCATGTCAGCGACGCGCTCGGTCTCGTAGAAGCGGTACAGCTGGTCGACCTGGCAGTTCAGCATGAGAACCGTGCGGGGACTGAGCAGTCGCGCCAGGTCGACGGCGAATGCCTCGTCCACCTCGAGCACCGCGACGTCGGCCGGCAGTTTGCCGGCAAGGGTCACCTCCGAGAGCATCGCCGAGGCGATGCCCTGCGGAAGGTTCGCCCCACTGGGGTTCGTGAACACTCGGAGGCCGTGCGCGCGCAGCAGCTCCGAGACCATGTGCGTGGTCGTGGACTTGCCGTTGGAGCCGAGCACGAAGACGACGCCGTGGCCCCACTGCGCAGAGACGTCCTCGATGAAGCGGGGCCACACCTTGCGCACGAGGTACCCGGGGAAGGCGGAGCCGCCGCCCCTCAACCGTGTGGCGAACCGCGCGAGGCGGCCGAGCAGGATCGCGAAGAATCGCCTCACGCGCGGCCTACTCGAGGTAGTCGCGCAACGACTGGGACCGCGACGGGTGCCGGAGCTTGGCCATGGTCTTCGACTCGATCTGGCGGATGCGCTCGCGCGTCACCCCGAACGTGTCTCCGATCTGGTCGAGCGTCTTGGGCATTCCGTCGCCGAGCCCGAATCGCATGCGGATCACCCCGGCCTCACGCTCGGAGAGCGAGTCGAGCAGGCTCTCCAGCTGCTTCTGCAGCATGGTGAAGCCGACGGCATCCGCCGGCACGACCGCCTCGGTGTCCTCGATGAGGTCGCCGAACTCGCTGTCGCCGTCCTCGCCGAGCGGGGTGTGAAGCGAGATCGGCTCCCGGCCGTACTTCTGCACCTCGATGACCTTCTCCGGGGTCATGTCGAGCTCCTTGGAGAGCTCCTCAGGAGTGGGTTCGCGACCGAGGTCCTGGAGCATCTGGCGCTGCACGCGGGCGAGCTTGTTGATGACCTCGACCATGTGCACCGGGATGCGGATGGTGCGGGCCTGGTCGGCCATCGCACGGGTGATCGCCTGGCGGATCCACCAGGTGGCGTATGTGGAGAACTTGAAGCCCTTGGTGTAGTCGAACTTCTCGACGGCACGGATGAGGCCGAGGTTGCCCTCCTGGATCAGGTCGAGGAACTGCATTCCGCGACCCGTGTAACGCTTGGCCAGCGACACCACGAGGCGCAGGTTCGCGCCCAGCAGGTGGCTCTTCGCACGCTGACCGTCACGGGCGACCCAGCCGAGGTCACGGCCCAGCTGGGACCGCTTCTCCTGGTCGGTCATCGCGCCGAGCTTCTCCTCGGCGAACAGGCCAGCCTCGATGCGCATCGCCAGCTCGACCTCTTCGGCCGCATTCAGCAGCGCTACCTTTCCGATCTGCTTCAGGTAGTCCTTGACCGGGTCGGCCGTCGCACCGGTGATCTGCGCGGAATAGACGGGGATGTCGTCTTCCTCGTCGGCTGCGCGAAGCACGATGGCGCCGGTGGGCAGCGCCTCGCCCGAGTCGTCGTTCGTCTCGGCGGCGGCCTCTGGCTTGGTCGTGTCCTCGGCGGAGTCCTCGGATGCGTCGTCGGTCGTCTCGACATCAGCCGAGTCGTCGACGACCTCGTTGTCATCCAGCTCAGAAGGCTCGACGTCGTCGGGCTCTTCCTCATCGAGCTCGTCTTCGTCGGCGGCCTTCGCCGGTGAGGCCTTGCTCGATGCCTTCGCGGGCGATGCCTTGCTCTTGGCGGAGGACTTCGAGGCGGAAGCCCTCGCCGTGGTCTTGGACTTGGATGCCGTGGTCTTGGCGGACGCCGTCTTAGGCGTCGCGGCCTTGGCCGTCTTGGCGGCGGTCGTGGTCGTGGGCTCCTCTACCGTACGGGTGTCAGCGGTTTTGGCTGCCATGGAGTTCACCTTCCAGCCCTCTCGTGCGGCACGCAGGACAGTGCTGTTCGAGGGGGTGCGGGTCGCTTGCGGACACTATGAGGACCCATGTCAAGTCCGGAGACGATCCGCACTGCTCGTCGACCGGCCGCTGGCCGATCGTGCAAGTGGTGCTGTCCGAAGATGAACGGGTCCAATCATCGATTATTGCACGATTACGAACCGTTCGGCGTCGCTTGAGACGTGACCGTCCGGCAACACTCAGCGACGATGAAGGTTCCTTCGCGCATCCAATGCAACCTTCGGCCATCCCCTTCTATTCCCTTAAAGGGCCGGCCCACTCGTAGTGGCATGCTTCAGCGCCGGCGGGTCTTGGGCTGATCCATGCCGATGTGGATGCGGGTGTGCTTGCGCTCGCGCACGATGAAGAAGATGCCGATGAGCCAGAGCGGCACCTGGGTCAGGAAGGCGATGCGGAACGCGTCGAGGCTGTACGTCGAGGGAGTTCCGGCCCCTTGCAGGTCCAGCGCCGCTCCGATCAGGAAGATCGCGATGAGTCCGGCGAGGAACGCTCCCGTGTTCGTGATACCGGTGGCCGTGCTGAGGCGGTGACCGGGATTGAATGTGCGGGCGTGGTCGAACGCGATCATCGATGCGGGGCCGCCTGAGCCGACGGCGATGGCCAGAAGGACCAGCAGCCAGACCGGAGCAGGCGTGGGCCACGCGATCACGACCAGCCACACCACGAGCTGAGAGATGACGGACGGCAGCACGAGCGCCCGGGAGCGCGAGTTCGGCAGCCGACCGGAGAGCGTTCCGAGCACGGGGCCGAGCACCATGCCCACGACGACGTAGACCGTTGTCACGCCCGCGGCCACCGGGGCGCTGAGGCCCTCGCCCGCCGTGAGGAAAGGGACGCCCCAGAGCAGGATGAACGCGTTCCCGGCGAAAGCCGTGGTGAAGTGTGACCAGAACGCCAGTCGGGTGCCGGGGTGCGACCACGCCGCGCGGAAGCCGACACGGGTGTCCGCTGCAGACGTGACGACGCGGATCGCCCCTGTTCGGGTGTCGACCGACACGTCGCCGGCGACGTCCGGCGGGTGGTTGCGGATGATCGCGAACACGAGCACCGCGAACAGGAGGCAGAGCCCTGCGACGGAGCCGAAGGCGATCGACCAGGTCGTCGCGTGAACGAGTGCAGCGAGCGGGATGAGCGCGAGCAGCTGGCCGGAGAGGCCGACGAGGCCGGTCAGCTGCACCATCAGTGAGTTGCGTTGCGCCGGGAACCAGGTGGCCACGAGTCGCACCACGCTGGGGAACACGGCGGCGTCGCCCGCGCCGATCACCATGCGCGCGAGGATGGCGATTCCCACGTTGGGCGAGAGCGCCATGAGGAGCTGTCCGACGGCCATCAGCACCATGCCGGCCGTGATGATCGGGCGGCTGCCGAGACGGTCGAGGAGGATGCCGATGGGCAGCTGCATGGCACCGTAAACGGCCAACTGCAGAACGGCGAACATCGACAACGTCGAAGCGTCGGCCGAGAACCGGTGCGCGGCATCCGTGCCGACGGCCGCCAGCGAGGTGCGGTTGGCGACGGAGAGCATGTATGCCGTGACGCCGATGCCCCAGATCAGCCAAGCGCGCCACGGCTGGGCGCGGGATGGCGAAGAGGAGGGCAAGCAGGGATCCGATCGGCGAAACGAGCGCCTTCCAGCCTACCGGCTGCGATGTGCGAGGACTTCGGTCAGGAGTCCTCGTCGCCCCGGCGGCGATACGCGAGGAAGTTCTCCAGTTCCGCCGCGATCTCGTCGGCCGACGGCAGAGCACCGTCGACATGGGTGAGCGGCGACTTCAGCGGGCTGTCCTGCATGTACGCGTCGTGACGCTGTTCGAGTGCGCCGACGAGACGCTCCAGCTCCGGGTTGCCGGCGACCTGCTCATCGATGTTCGCGACGAACTCCCGGTCGTCCTCCCGTAGCTTGTCGGTCGGGAAGATCAGACCGGTCGCCGAGCTGATGTTCGAGATCGCGGCTACGGCCGCGGCCGGGTACTCGGTGTCTCCGAGATAGTGCGGAACGAGCAGAACGAACCCGATCGTGGAGGCGCCGACCTCCTGCAGTCGGTATTCGATCAGGTGCATCGCCGTGGCGGGTGCCTGCGTCGTCGGACGCCACACGGACATCGCGTCGGCCAGGCCTTCGCGATTGCCGCTCACCGTCACTCCGATGGGACGCGTGTGCGGGACCGGCATCGGAATCGAGTGCACCCAGATCGTGGAGCGCACCTTGAGGAGCGACACGAGGTCGAGCACGGCGCTGCTGAACCGCTCCCACTGGAAGTCCGGCTCGTACCCGGTGAGGAGCAGGAACTGCTGGCCGACCTCGTCGCGCATGAGGTAGAGGCTCAGCTGCGCCGGCCGGTAGTCCGTGAGGTGATCCTCCTCGAACGTGATGATCGGGCGTCGTGCGCGGTAGTCCAGCAGCGCATCGGAGTCGAACCGTGCGATCTCCTCGGAGTCGAGCGTTTCGAGCAGGTAGGAGTTCAGCTGCGAGACCGCGCCACCGGCGTCGGCGAAGCCGGTGAGGGCCGCGACCAGATAGAGCCCGGTCGGCACGGTGTCGAGCGCCGTCCGGACGTCGTAGAGCTCACGCGGATCCTGCATGAAATCCATGCTAGCCAGCGGGTCCCGACCAGCCGGGCGGGTCTCGCAACCCACAGCGAACACGCGAACTGCATCGCCCGTACGATTCGTTCCATGTCTTCGTCCAGCACAGCGGGGTCCTCGTCCCGTTCGTCCTCTCTTCCGTCCTCGACCTTCGAGCTCCACCTCGCCGATGAGCGGCCGGCGGCCGCGGGGGGCGACGTTCTCGTGCTCTTCGTGCGGGCAGGCAAGGACGGACCTGAGCTGCTCGGACATGACGGACACCGGGAGCTGCTCGGTCAGCTGAAGGTCACAGGAGCGCCGGATCAGCTGGTGCGAGTCCCGTCCGGCGTGGTCGACGAGCTGCCCGTCGCTCTCGTGGGCCTGGGCTCCGATGTGACGGCGAGCGCGCTGCGCGCGGCGGCCGGCACGGCGGCTCGGCTGTCTGCCGGAGACCGGCGGCTCATCATCGAGGCGCCGGACGTGGGATCAGGTGCTCAGGATGAGACCGCATCCGCTGCAGACGGGACGGGGGAAGCGGACCGCCGCCTCGCGGCCCTGCTCGAGGGCGCCGCGCTCGGCGGCTACGTGTACGAGGGGCGGCCGCGCGGCGACGACGACCGCTCCCCGGCGTCGAAGATCGTCGTCGTCGGGTCCTCGCAGGCATCCGAAGCGCTCGTCGAACGGGCGACTGTGCTGGCCCAATCGGTGCATCTGACCAGGGAGCTCGTCAACACTCCCCCGTCGGCGCAGAGCCCTGACGCGCTCGCCCAGGCGGCGGTCGAGGCCGCCTGCGGCCTTCCCATCGAGGTGCGCGTCTGGACCGAGACGGAGCTCGCCGACGACGGCTTCGGCGGCATCCTCGGTGTCGGCAGCGGCTCGACTCGTCCGCCACGTCTGGTGCGCCTCGACTACGCTCCCGACGCCGCGGCCGGACACATCGCGTTCGTGGGCAAGGGCATCACGTTCGACACCGGTGGGCTCTCCCTCAAGCCGCCCACCTCGATGGTCGGCATGAAGTACGACATGGCGGGCGCGGCATCCGTGCTCGCCGTGGTGATCGCGGCCGCCAGGCTGCGGCTGCCGGTGCGAGTCACTGGCTGGATGTGCATCGCGGAAAACATGCCGTCCGGATCGGCCATCCGGCCGAACGACGTGCTGACGATCCGAGGCGGCACTCGCGTCGAGGTGCTCAACACGGATGCCGAGGGCCGGCTCGTACTCGCCGACGGCCTGCGGGCGGCGACCGAGGAGCATCCGGATGCCGTCGTCGACATCGCGACACTGACCGGCGCGCAGATGGTCGCGCTCGGCACCAGGTACTCGGCGGCGATGGGCGACGACGGCCTCGTGAAGCAGGTGACGGATGCCGCCGAGCGGGCCGGTGAGCTCGTCTGGCCGATGCCGCTGCCGTCGGAGCTTCGGGCCCGCTTGCGGTCGGAGGTGGCGGACCTGACGAACGCGACGCCAGGGAACACTGCCGCAGGCATGTTGCTTGCGGGGGTCTTCCTGCGTGAGTTCGTGGGCAGGTCGTCCGACGAGCCCGACGCGGCGACCGTGCCGTGGGCGCACCTGGACATCGCGGGGTCCGCTCAGAACGACGGCGCACCGTACGGTTACACGCCCAAGGGAGCCACCGGCGTGCTGGTTCGTACCCTGATCACGCTGACCGAAGAGTTCTCGGCTCGGTAGTAGGGTCGTATGGGCAGGAACGCCTGCCGAACGACGGCGCCTTGCAACCGACACACATGCTCGCAGGGTGCCGTTCACCATCCCGACCCGAGGAGTGAATGGGTGTCTGAGCAGAACTTCGACATCGTTGTTCTGGGAGGCGGGAGCGGAGGCTACGCGGCGGCATTGCGCGCGAGCGAACTCGGCTTCTCCGTCGCCCTGATTGAAAAGGACAAGGTCGGAGGGACCTGCCTGCACCGGGGATGCATCCCCACGAAGGCGCTTCTGCACTCGGCCGAGGTCGCCGACTCGACGCGCGAGGCGGCCAAGTTCGGTGTGACGGCGGTGCTCGAGGGCATCGATATAGAGGCGGTGACGACGTACCGCGAAGGCATCGTCGCCAAAAAGTACAAGGGACTTCAGGGGCTCGTCAAGGCACGCGGCATCACCCTGGTCGAGGGCGAAGGCCGGCTCGTCGCTCCGAAGACCGTGCGCGTCGGCGACGTGGAGTACGTCGGCAAGTACGTGATCCTCGCCACAGGCTCATACTCCCGGTCGTTGCCCGGTCTCGAGATCGGCGGCCGCGTCATCACGAGCGAGCAGGCACTGCAGCTCGACTTCGTTCCGAAGAAGGTCGCCGTGCTGGGCGGCGGCGTGATCGGCGTCGAGTTCGCGAGCGTGTGGAAGTCGTTCGGTGCAGACGTCACGATCATCGAGGCGCTCCCGCACCTCGTGCCCAACGAGGACGAGTCGATCAGCAAGTCTCTCGAGCGCGCGTTCCGCAGGCGCGGCATCGACTTCCGCCTCGGAGTTCGCTTCCAGAGCGTGACGCAGAACGACGATGGCGTCGTCGTGACGCTCGAGAACGGCGACACGGTGGATGCCGAGCTCCTGCTCGTCGCGGTCGGCCGCGGTCCGGTGACGGCGGGCCTTGGTTACGAAGAGGCCGGCATCACGATCGATCGCGGATTCGTGATCACGGACGAGCGACTTCGCACCGGGGTCGACGGCGTCTACGCCGTCGGCGACATCGTTCCCGGTTTGCAGCTGGCACACCGCGGCTTCCAGCAGGGCATCTTCGTCGCCGAGGAGATCGCGGGCCTGAACCCGATCGTGGTCGACGACGTGAACATCCCGAAGGTCACGTACTGCGACCCGGAGGTCGCCTCTATCGGCCTCAGTCAGGCGAAGGCGGAGGCGGAGTACGGCAAGGAGAACGTCACCTCCTACGACTACAGCCTGGCCGGAAACGGCAAGAGCGAGATCATCGGCACGAGCGGATCCGTCAAGGTGGTCCGGGTCAACGACGGGCCCGTGGTCGGCGTCCACATGATCGGCGCGCGCGTCGGCGAGCTCATCGGCGAGGCGCAGCTGGCGGTGAACTGGGAGGCCTACCCCGAAGACATCGCTCCGTTCATCCACGCGCACCCGACACAGAACGAGTCGCTCGGCGAGGCGTTCCTGTACCTGGCGGGGAAGCCGCTCCACACGCTCTAGAGGCGATTGAGGGGAGAGACGCGCGAGCTTGCTCGTGTGTCCGACCCGATTGAGCCAGTGAGTGGCGCAGCCACGATAATTCCGCGGCACAGCCGAGTCACTGCAATAAGCTTTCGTAACGAATCGCATTCCTGAAGGAGACTTACTCATGAGCGAATCCGTCAGCCTCCCGGCACTCGGTGAGAGTGTCACGGAAGGCACGGTCACCCGCTGGCTGAAGCAGGTGGGCGACCGCGTCGAGGTCGACGAGCCCCTGCTCGAAGTATCGACCGACAAGGTCGACACCGAGATCCCGTCGCCGGTCGCCGGCGTGGTGGAGCAGATCCTCGTGCAGGAGGACGAGACCGTCGAGGTCGGAACCGCGCTCGTGACGATCGGAGATGGCTCTGGAGCGAGCGCAGAGGCTCCGGCCCCTGCTCAGGAAGAGGCGGCTCCGGCCCAGCAGCAGGCCGCCCCGGCAGAGCAGCAGGCCGCGCCCGCCGAGCAGCCCGCAGCGCCCGCCGCCGAGCAGGCCGCGCCGCAGCAGCAGCCGGCCGCTGAGCAGCCTTCGGCCGAGCAGCCCTCGCCGGAGCCGGCACAGCAGCCGCAGGCCTCCGAGCAGGCCGAGGTGCCGTCGACCGCGGCGGAGACGCCGGCTCAGGCGCCCACCCCCGCGCCCGTCGACCAGCCCCCGGCGCCGCAGCAGCAGACCGCGCCTGCGGCCGAGGCACCTGCCCCCGCTGCAGCACCGGCCACTCCTCCCGCCGCAGCCCCGGCCGCTCCCGCGGCACCGGCCGCTCCCGCGGCACCGGCCGCTCCCGCGGCACCGGCAGCTCAGGCAGCTCCCGCTGCTCCCGCGCCTCAGGCATCCGGCTCGCACGCGGGCTCCGGCTACGTCACTCCGATCGTGCGCAAGCTGGCCAACGAGCAGGGCGTGGACCTCGCAACCGTGACCGGCACCGGAGTGGGCGGGCGCATTCGCAAGGAAGACATTCTGAGCGCGGGCAGCGGCGTCTCGGCCGCACCAGCCGCCGCCGCGAGCACCAAGCTCGAGACTTCCCCACTGCGCGGAACGGTGCAGCCGATGTCGCGTCTGCGCAAGGTGGTCGCCGACCGGGCCGTCGTGTCGATGCAGAACTCGGCACAGCTCACCACGGTGGTCGAAGTGGACGTCACCAAGGTCGCCGCGCTGCGGAACCGTGTGAAGGCCGACTTCGAGAAGGCCACGGGCACGAAGCTGTCGTTCCTGCCGTTCTTCACGCTGGCCGCTGCCGAAGCGCTCAAGGCGTATCCCGTCATCAACGCGACGGTCGACGGCGAGAACATCGTGTACCCGGACCACGAGAACATCTCGATCGCGGTGGACACCGAGCGCGGTCTGCTCACCCCGGTCGTTCGCAGCGCGAGTGACCTCAACATCGCCCAGCTCTCGCAGCAGATCGCGGACCTCGCACAGCGCACTCGCGACAACAAGCTGAAGCCCGACGAGCTCGCCGGCGGAACGTTCACCGTGACGAACACCGGGTCGCGTGGCGCACTGTTCGACACTCCGCTGGTGTTCCTGCCGCAGGTGGCGATCCTCGGCACCGGCATCGTCTCGAAGAAGCCGGTCGTCGTGCAGGCGGACGGCACCGATTCCATCGCGATCCGCTCGACCGTGTACCTCGCCCTGTCGTACGACCATCGCATCGTCGACGGTGCGGACGCCGCGCGGTTCCTCGTCGCGGTGAAGAACCGTCTCGAAGAGGGTGCGTTCGACTCCGACCTCGGTATCTGAGGCGGGCAGCAGCTAGCTTTCGAACAGAGCACGAAGACGCCAGCCGGCTTCGGTCTTGATCAGCAGGACCGAAGCCGGCTTCGTCGTCTCGCCCGCCGGAGCCACCGAGACGACTGCAGCGTCGCCGATGGTCTCCGTCAGAGTCAGCCGATCGAGCTCCGGCGCCTCCTGTCCCTTCTGTCCACCGGCGATCACCGAGCGGTCGGCCGCGAACAGCGGCGAGTCGGCTTGGTCGACGTCGGCGAGACATCCGTCATCACCCCTCTCCAGACAGGTGTGGCGGGCCTGGAGCAGACGGAACGCAGCGTGCACGGGGTCGTCGGCGTCGGCCGGCCGCTGATCCGTCGCTTGTCGTGTCGGAGGGGCGGACCGTGCGGGAGACGGAACCGACGACCGCGTTTCACGCGTCGTTCGCACCGTGGGCCCGGTCGTGGGTGCCTCTGCGTGCCCGGCCGGCGTGCTCGGCAGGGCGAGCAGCGCGACGAGCGTCAGGGCGACGGCTCCCCCGGCACCGATCAGCACGGGTCTTCTGCGACCGGCTAGGAGGCGACGTAGCCATCTAGAGACCGCAGGCATGACGCCGTGCTCCATAGCGGACGCCAGGATCGCGGCGACGCGGTGCCTGACAGGAATAGATTCCACTCCGGTGACGCGCGCTCCAAGCGGCCGCCCGGGTTGCTCGTCGCCGGGGGTTCGAGTTCGAGACGTCTCGTCGCGGTGAGGTACGCTCGGCGCGTCCGCCGCGTCCGGCCCCTTCGGACGCGCAGTCAGGGCGACAGCAAGCGGTCCCATGGAGAGCGGCGCCGGCGGCCCGAGCGCGAAGAGCACCCGTTCGACGTCATTGACCGCGCCGCCCTCGGCAACACCTTCGATGCGGAGCCGCCCGATCGCGCGACGAACGCCTTCCGCCTCGTCGACTTCGATCGTCTCGGCGCGGGCGAGGATCCCGTCCACGATCATCGCGCAGCGGTCCCAGTCCGCGGCAACGCCGGCCGGCGTCGCGTGGGCGACGGACCCGAAACCGAGCAGCACGGGGCATCCGTTCTCGTCGAAGCGGATGCTCGTCGCCGCGACGTTCCCGTGCACCCAGCCCGCCGCGTGGACGGCTCGTATCCCCCGGAGCACCGAGACGGCGGCTGTGACGACCTCGCCGGTGTCGAGAAGCGGGCGGTCCCGCAACCAGTCCGAGAGCGTGCGCCCGGATAGCCGTTCCAGCACGAGGCACACCGGCCGGTCGGGTGCGTGCGAGACGTCGATGACCCCCACCACGTGCGGAGAGTCGACGGCACTGAGGCAGGCGACCTCGTTTGCGATCCGAGCCGGGTCGACATCATCCGCATACGCCTTCAGGACCACCTGGCCGCCGTCGCCGGACGCGAGGTAGGCGACGCAGTGCTCACCGCGCCCGACCGTCCGCAGCAGGCGGTAACCGCCGAGCTCGCTCCAGACGGCAGCGGTGGCGTGATCCCGCTCCATCGTGGTCTCGGGCGAGGTGCCTCGGTGCCTGCGTCTCTTGCCTGCCATGAACACCAGCGTGCCGCGGATGAGCATCCGCCCGCGCCTTGCCGCGGCCTTCTGTGAGGCGCTGGCGGCGTGTGCACGGTGGGGAGGAAGAGCGCAACGCCGCTATAGACTCGACGAGTGATCGACTACGTCGACACGGGGCTAAGCGCCAACTCCGTGCCGTATCTCGACGCTCTCGACCAGCAACGTGCCGTGCACGCTGCCGTCGTCGACGGGCGGGCGCCAGACACCGTCATCCTTCTCGAGCACGAGTCCGTGTACACGGCCGGCAAACGAACCGAGCCGGACGAACGTCCCGCGGACGGCACGCCGGTCATCGATGTGGACCGTGGCGGGAAGATCACCTGGCATGGTCCAGGACAGCTCGTCGGGTATCCGATCCTGCGCCTGAAAGAGCCGATCGACGTGGTCGGGTACGTGCGGAGGCTGGAAGGCATGCTCATCGACGTGCTCGCCGACCTCGGCGTCGACGGGCATCGCGTCGACGGCCGCAGCGGGGTGTGGGTCTCGACGGATGGCCCAGACGCGAAGATCGCGGCCATCGGCATCCGCGTCGCCTCCGGCGTCACCATGCACGGGTTCGCCCTCAACTGCAGCAACGACCTGCAGCCGTACGAGCACATTGTGGCGTGCGGCATCCGCGATGCCGGAGTGACGACGATCTCCCGCGAACTCGGCCGCACCGTGACGCCGCAGGATGCGGCACCCCTGGTGCGCGCGCACTTCGACTCCGTCATCGGGGTCGCCGCGTGAGCGCCGCGCCGGACGGGCGCAGACTGCTGCGCCTGGAGGCCCGCAACGCCCAGACGCCGATCGAGCGCAAGCCCGAGTGGATCAAGACCCGCGCTCGCATGGGACCGGAGTACACGCAGCTCCAGGGGCTGGTGAAGTCCGAGGGGTTGCACACGGTCTGTCAGGAAGCCGGCTGCCCCAACATCTATGAGTGTTGGGAGGACCGGGAGGCCACGTTCCTCATCGGAGGAAGCCAATGCACCAGGCGGTGCGACTTCTGCCAGATCGACACCGGCAAGCCCGCCGACTTCGATGCGGACGAGCCACGTCGTGTCGGCGACACGGTGGCACGCATGGGACTGCGCTACGCGACGGTGACGGGCGTGGCGAGGGACGACCTCGCGGATGAAGGCTCATGGCTCTACGCGGAGACGATCCGGGAGATCCACCGTCAGGCTCCAGGGACCGGCGTCGAGATCCTCGTGCCGGACTTCTCGGGACGGCCGGAGCACCTGCGCCGAGTGTTCGACGCGGAACCCGAGGTGTTCGCGCACAACGTGGAGACCGTGCCGCGGCTCTTCAAGCGCATCCGGCCGGCGTTCCGCTACGAACGGTCGCTGGATGTCATCACGCAGGCGCGCGACGCCGGGATGATCACGAAGTCCAACCTCATCCTCGGCATGGGCGAGGAGCGCCGCGAAGTGAGCGACGCGCTGCGGCACCTGCACGACGCGGGCACGGACATCCTGACGATCACGCAGTACCTCCGGCCGAGCCCGCGGCACCTGCCGGTCGCTCGGTGGGTCAAGCCCGAGGAGTTCGTCGAGCTCAAAGCGGAGGCGGAGGCGGTCGGATTCCTCGGCGTGCTCTCCGGTCCACTGGTGCGCTCGTCGTACCGCGCCGGCCGGTTGTGGGCGCAGTCGATGACGGCGAAGGGCCGCCAGATCCCTGCTCATCTGAACGCACTGGCGGATGCCTCGCTCGGCTTCGCTCGGGCGGTCGGCTGAGGTTGCCGAACCGGCCCCGTCGGCCGCATTCCGGGCCGTGCTGAGCCGGTATCCTGGACACCATGGCACGCAAGGACACCGCAGCGACGAAGGAACCCGGTCGCATCAAGCAGATGTGGCAGGTCTTCCAGATGACCCGCCGCTACGACTCCCGCGCTCAGTGGTACATGCTGGGCACGCTGCTGCTGGGTGCCGCGATCGGCGTTGTGCTCGCGCTCACGCTCACCGGCGGCAACGTGTTCTCGCTCGTGCTGTGGATCGTCGCGGGCGTGCTCCTCGGTGCTCTCGGTGCCATCATCGTGCTCGGCCGACGGGCCGAACGTGCCGCCTATTCGCAGATCGAGGGCCAGCCAGGTGCTGTCGGGGCCGTGCTGCGCAGCTCGCTGAAACGCTCCTGGCGTGGCAGCGAGATGCCGGTGGCCGTGAACGGACGCACCCGCGACGCGGTGTACCGTGCCGTCGGTCGCGGCGGCGTCGTGTTGATCGGCGAGGGGCCGGCGACGCGCACCCGCAAGATGGTGGAGGACGAGCGGCGCAAGATCGCCCGCATCGTGCCGAACGTGCCGATCAATGTGTTCAACGTGGGCCCGGATCCGGACGCCGTCCCGCTGCACAAGCTCGCTGGCCGCATGGCGAAGATCAAGGTCGCGCTGACCAAGCCCGAGGTGCTCGCCGTCGACAACCGGCTCGGCTCACTGGGAACGCAGATGCCGATTCCGAAGGGCGTCGACCCGTTGAAGGTGCGCCCGCAGCGCGCTCGCTGATCACCGCCGGCCAACGGGGTCGGTCACGCGCGCAGCAGCGCCGTTCCCGCGACCTTGTCGTGGAACCCGCGCTGATCCGAGTCCCACACGACGGCCGGGATCACGACGCAGAGCAGCACGGTGCGCACGAGCGGGCGCCACAGCCCGACCCAGGTCCCGTTCAACGCGACGAGGCGCAAGCCCAGGACGCGGTGTCCGATGCTCCCACCGATGGTCGGGATGAACACGTACTGCAGCAGCGCGAAGATGCCCAGTGTCGCCCAGCTGTCGTAGTGGAAGAACGCGAACGAGAGCAGGCTCGCGATCGCCCAGTCGACGATCAGGGCGAGGATGCGTCGCCCCGGCCTGGCGATCGATCCCGACCCCGTCTCGGGAAGCCCGAGCCGTTCTCCGGGGTAGCGGCTGGGCGCGAGATCGCCGAATCGGCGCGGAGTGGTGGAGGTGGGCACCGGGCAAGCTTACTGACGCAGGCTGCGTAACATCCCCGAAACAATCGCGATACGGTGGGGAAACCGCCGCCCCCTAGCCTGTCACCGGCTGCTCGCGCAGCACGATTCGACTCCCGTCACCTTCTTGGAGAAACCACATGTTCAGTGATTCGTCCGAGGTGCTCAAGTTCATCAAGGACACGGACGTCAAGTTCCTCGACATCCGGTTCACCGATCTCCCCGGTGTGCAGCAGCACTTCAACATTCCCGCCTCCACCGTCGACGAGGAGTTCTTCTCCGTCGGGCAGCTCTTCGATGGCTCCTCGATCCGCGGGTTCGCGTCGATCCACGAGTCGGACATGCAGCTCATCCCCGACGTGACGACGGCATACGTCGACCCGTTCCGGGCGGAGCGCACGCTGGTGATGGTGTTCGACATCTTCAACCCGCGCAACGGCGAGGTGTACGGCAAGGACCCGCGTCAGGTCGCGAAGAAGGCAGAGAAGTACCTCGCATCGACGGGCATCGCCGACACGGCGTTCTTCGCCCCCGAGGCCGAGTTCTACATCTTCGACGACGTGCGCTACGAGGTGAAGCAGAACACCGCGTATCACTTCGTCGACTCCGAGGAGGCGGCCTGGAACAGCGGTCGTGCCGAAGAAGGCGGCAACCTCGCCAACAAGACCCCGTACAAGGGCGGATACTTCCCGGTCTCCCCCGTCGACAAGCAGGCGGATCTGCGCGACGACATCTCGCTCAAGCTCATCGACGCAGGCCTGATCCTCGAGCGCGCCCACCACGAGGTCGGCACCGGCGGCCAGGCGGAGATCAACTACCGCTTCGACACCATGGTGCACGCGGCCGACGACATCCTGAAGTTCAAGTACATCGTCAAGAACACGGCTGAACAGTGGGGCAAGACCGCCACGTTCATGCCGAAGCCGCTGTTCGGCGACAACGGCTCCGGCATGCACACGCACCAGTCGCTGTGGAACGAGGGCAAGCCGCTGTTCTACGACGAGGCGGGCTACGGCGGCCTCTCCGACATCGCACGCTGGTACATCGGCGGTCTGCTCAAGCACGCCGCGAGCGTGCTGGCGTTCACGAACCCGACGGTCAACTCGTACCACCGCCTGGTTCCGGGCTTCGAGGCTCCGGTCAACCTGGTGTACTCGGCGGGGAACCGCTCCGCCGCCATCCGCATCCCGATCACCGGCACGAACCCGAAGGCGAAGCGCATCGAGTTCCGCGCGCCCGACGCCTCCGGCAACCCGTACCTGGCGTTCGCAGCGCAGCTGATGGCCGGCATCGACGGCATCCAGAACCGCATCGAGCCGCACGAGCCGGTCGACAAGGACCTGTACGAGCTGCCCCCGGAGGAGGCGAAGCTCATCCCGCAGGTGCCGGGCTCGCTCGACAAGGTGCTCGACGCGCTCGAGGAGGACCACGACTACCTGACCGCGGGCAACGTCTTCACGCCCGAGGTCATCGAGACGTGGCTCGACTACAAGCGGGAGAAGGAGATCAAGCCGCTCGCGGCCCGTCCGCACCCGTTCGAGTACGAGCTCTACTTCGGCGTCTGATCCGGAGCCCGCTCGGAG